>DATEPQ010000055.1:0-11131 GCA_035273125.1 Gaiellaceae bacterium | reverse complement strand
CAGCAGCTCAAGGTCGGCGAGGTCGCCGAGGAGCAGGTGCCCGTCAAGAAGCCGCGGGCGCGGGAGGCCGCCGGCAGCGACAGCTACGGCATCAACGTGATCGGCGTCGAGGACGTCCTCGTCCGGCTCGCGAAGTGCTGCACTCCCGTGCCCGGCGACGACATCGTCGGCTACATCTCGCTCGGCAAGGGGATCACGATCCACCGCGGCGACTGCCCGAACGTGCGCGCGCTGCGCCGCAACCCTGAACGGTTCACGCCGGTCGAGTGGGAGGGAGGCGGCAGCCAGAGCTTCCGCGTTCAGATCGCCGTCGACTCCTGGGACCGCCCGCGCCTGCTCGAGGACGTCGCGAGGACGTTCGCCGAGCACGGCTCGAACATCGTCTCCTACGGCGGCACCGTCGAGGATCAGATGGCTCGCAACTGGTACGTCGCCGAGGTCGGCGACGTCAAGGCGCTCCGCGGTCTCCTCACCTCGCTCCGCAACATCGACGGCGTCTTCGACGCCCGCCGGGTCACACCCTCGTAGTCGTTCCCTCGTTCGAGGGATTCAGGCTCGCCGACCCGGGGTTACCCCGTTCGAGGGAGGTGCCGGTGCTGGTGCGGCGCGTGTCACTCGGACGAGGGACGCGATCGTCAGCTTTGCCACAGCTCGCCGCCGGTGTCCCAGCCGACGAGACAGAGGTCTGCGATCTCAGCGGCGATCCGCTCGAGCTCGGCCGGATCGACCGCGCCGTCCGCGGCGAGCTCGGCGATCCGCTCGCCCCGCCAGGTGACCGGGACGCCGACGCGGCGGTCGAGGTCGGGCGTGCCCGCCTCCGGCCCGAGCACGAGCTCGTGTCCCTCGACGAAGAAGATCCCGGCCCAGACGCAGTCGTCCCGTTCCGCGAGCTTCGCGACCTCCTGGCGCAGCAGATCGTCGGCGTCAACCGACATCGAACGGCGCCCGGTACGCGTCGGGGATCGGGATCGGCCGGCGCTTCTCGAGGTCGATGAACACGAGCGTCTGGTGGGCGGTGACGAGCAGCGTGCCGTCCGGCACCTTGAAGGCGGCGAACTCGTAGGTCATGCTCGTCCGCCCGATGCGCGAGACCCGGATGTGGATGTCCAGCTCGTCGTCGAACCGGGCCGGTGCGAGGTACTCCACCTCGTTCGCGCGCATCACGAACTCGCCGCCGGCCTCGTGGAAGAGAACGCCGAGCGAGCGGAGGTACTCGACCCGGGCGAGGTCGAAGTAGGGGTTGTAGCGGCCGTAGTAGACGATCCCCTGCGCGTCGGTGTCGGAGAAACCGACCCGCGTCCGCGTCGAGAAGGCGTACTCGTCGCTCACGCCCGGATCGCCTCGAGCACCTCGTCCCGTTTGCGCTCCATCAGTTCCTCGGACGTCGCCTCGAGGTTGAGCCGCAGCAGCGGCTCGGTGTTCGAGGGGCGCACGTTGAAGTGCCAGTCTTCGAAGTCGACCGAGATCCCGTCGAGGTGCGAGACGCGCCCGTCGGCGTACCGCTCCTTCAGCTCCTGGAGCTTCAGCGCGACGTCCGGCACCGGCGTGTTGAGCTCGCCGGTGATGAAGTAGCGCGAGCGAAGGGGCGCGAGGATCTCCGACAGCCGCCGGCCTCCCTTCGAGATCAGCTCGAGCATGAGGAGGAACGGAACGACACCCGAGTCGGCCTGGCTGAAGTCGCGGAAGTAGTAGTGGCCCGAGACCTCGCCGGCGAAGGCTGCGTCCTCCTTGCGCATGCGCGCCTTGATGAACGCGTGGCCGACGCGGTTCACGAGCGGGACGCCGCCGTCCCGCTCGATGGTGTCGGGCACCGCCCGGCTCGCCCGCACGTCGTAGATGATCTTCGCGCCGGGCTCCTTCTCGAGCACGCTCTCGGCGAAGAGCGCGGTCACGAAGTCGCCGGGGACGAACTCACCGGTGTCGTCCACGAAGAAGCAGCGATCGGCGTCGCCGTCGAAGGCGATCCCGAGATCGGCGCCCTCCTCGAGCGTCTTGTGCACGATGAACTCGCGGTTCTCGGGCAGGAGCGGGTTCGGCTCGTGGTTCGGGAACGAGCCGTCGGGCTCGAAGTAGCAGGGCACGGCCTCGACGGGCAACCGCTCGAGCACGGGCGGCAGCATGGCCCCGGCCATCCCGTTCGCCGCGTCGACCACGACCTTCAGCGGCCTGATCGCAGCGACTTCGACGAACGACAGCACGCGCTCGACGTACCCGGGCCAGATGTCGTACTCCTCGACCGTCCCTTTCGGACCCGTCCGGAACCTGGTTCCGGACGGGTCCGTCGCGGACATGGCCCGGTCGCGCACGTCGAGAAGCCCCGACTCGCCGCCGACCGGGAGGGCACCGCGGCGGACCAGCTTCATCCCCGTGTACTCCTTCGGGTTGTGGGAGGCCGTCACCATCGCGCCGCCTTCGAGATCCAGCGAGCCGACCGCGAAATAGACCATCTCGGTGCCCACGAGGCCGAGATCGAGGATGTCCGCCCCGGCCGCCGCCGCACCGCGCATGAACGCCTCCTGCATCGCGGGCGACGAGAGGCGCATGTCGCGCCCCACCGCCATCCGGCGCGGCTCGAACTGCTCGACGTACGCGCGCCCGATCGCCTCGGCGCCGTCCTCGTCGAGCTCGTCGGGATAGATCCCGCGCACGTCGTACGCCTTGAAGACCTTGGGGTCGAGCATCGGCCGCCCGATGCTACGCACGCGCGAGCAGCACGTCCCCGATCAACCGCGTCGAGACCGCGTCGGGGGCCTCGCTGATCACGGTCGCCGGGCGCTCGAAGCGGCCTAGCGCCTCGCGCAACGGCTCGGCCCGCAGCGTCCCCTCGCCGTAGGGGAGATGCTTCGTCTCGTTGCGGTTCGCGAACTGGATGTCGCTGAAGTGGATGTGGAACGGGGCGCCCGGCTCGAGCACCGCATCCGCACCCGCGAGGGCGTCGGCGAACGCGTCAGCCTCGAGGAACGCGCCGTCGCTCGTCGCGTGCATATGGGCGAAGTCGAGCACCGGCCGGACGAAGTCGACCCGCGCGGCGATCGCGATCACGTCGTCCACCGTGCCGAGGTCGCGCACGCGGCCCATCACCTCGACGCCGAACGGGACGAGGCGACCCTTCCCTTCGAGCCGCTCTCGCAGGTCGCCGAGCTGGTCGACGACGTCGGCGAGCGCCTGTTCCCGTTCCCGGCCGAGCAGGAAGCCCGGATGGAAGACGATGAGCTGCGCGCCGCAGGCCTGAGCGAGGCCTGCGGTGTGGTCGAGCATGCCGAGCGCCATCTTGAACTTCTTGCCGCGGTCGGCGTGGCCCATGAAGGCGGCGAGCGGCGCGTGCACGGAAAGGACGACGTCGGCCGCGGCTGCTGCCGCGCCGAATTGCGGCGCCGTCTCGTAGTCGAGCCAGAAGCCGCTGACGAAGCCGACCTCACAGGCGCGGTAGCCCTCCGCTGCGAGTGCCTCGAACGCCTCCTCGTACGTCGGCGCCTGGGGCAGACCGCCCGGCCCGTACCGAATCTCGCCCATGGCGGGAGCCTATGCCGTCCGATCCCGTTCCTACCTTTTCGGCATGCCCAAGCGCCCGTCCAGGATCGATCTCCTCGAGCTCGACATCGACCTCCGTCTCGCCGATCTCTGGCGTGAGACCCTCGACGTGACCGACTGGAACCTCGAGGTCGTCGCCGCCTTTCTCCGCGCCGCCTACGGGAAGGGCTACTGCGACGCGCTCACCGAGGATGCGCCGGGCTCGCTCTGCCACGAGCACGGCTACCGCATCCCGGCCCGCAAGCCGGCGAAGTCCCCGAAGGGCTAGGTCCTCCGCTCGCGGCGCCGCGCGGGGGCTACGATGCCCGCGTGGGATCCAGTCCGGCGCGGCTCGTGATCGCCCTGTCGGTGGCGGCCGCACTCGCCATCTTCGTCGTCTACACCGCCCTCGCCGGGAACGGCGTCGCCAACCTCAAGCCGAGCACCGTCGCGGGACACTCCGGGTACGTCTCGCTCGTCGGCAAGGTCGTCGGCAAGCCGCAGGGAAACGCGTACCAGGGCGCCCTTCGCTTCCAGCTGGCGGACATCGGGCGTGCGACCCCGGCCCGCGTCGCGGTCGTGTACCGGGGGAGCGTTCCCGACCAGTTCAAGAGCGGCGCCGATCTCGTCGTCCAGGGGAGACTGCGGAACGGGGTCTTCGTGGCGAAGCGCGACTCGATGATCACGAAGTGCCCGGATCACTACACGCCGGCCAAGCCGAAGTCGTCGAACACCTGACCTGATGGCCCCCCTCGGGCGCGCCGCACTGCTCCTCGCCTTCGGCCTCGTCCTCTACGCGCTGGTCGCGGGGTCGTACGCCGCGTGGAAGCGGCGCCGGCGGCTCGCGGTCTCGGCGCAGAACGCGCTGCTCGCCGCGTTCCCGGTGACGCTCGTCGCGGCGATCGTCCTCGTCGTCGCGCTCGGGCGCCGCGACATGACCTTCGTCTACGTCTGGCAGCACACGAGCCACAGGCTCCCGCTCGGCTACGCGCTGTCCGCGTTCTGGGGCGGGCAGGAGGGCTCGCTCCTGCTCTGGCTGCTCGTGCTCACCGGCTACGCGGGGCTTGCCGTCTGGCTCAACCGCGGCTCGCGTGAGCTCGTCGCCTGGACCGTGCCGGTCTTCGGGCTCGTCGCGGTCTTCTTCACCTTCATGCTCTGCTTCGTCTCCAGCCCGTTCAGCGTCCAGCCCCTGCGTCCGGACGGCAACGGAATGGACCCCAGCCTGCAGAACCCGTACATGCTCGCGCACCCGCCGCTCCTCTATCTCGGCTACGTCGGGCTGACGGTGCCGTTCGCCTTCGCCATGGGAGCCCTGCTCTCGGGCCGCACCGACGAGCGCTGGATCGTCGCCACGCGTCGCTGGACGCTCGCCGCCTGGACCTTCCTCGGCGTCGGCCAGCTGATCGGAGCCCACTGGGCGTACGTCGAGATCGGCTGGGGCGGCTACTACGCGTGGGATCCGGTCGAGAACGCCGCCCTGATGCCGTGGCTTGCGGCCACCGCCTTCCTGCACTCCGTGATGATCCAGGAGAAGCGCGGGATGCTGAAGGTCTGGAACATGGTGCTCGTCGCGCTCGCCTTCAACCTCTCGCTCTTCGGCACGTTCCTCACGCGTTCCGGCGTGGTCGACTCGATCCACACCTTCTCGCGAAGCCCGATCGGGGGCTGGTTCCTCGCCTTCCTCGGGCTGATGATCGTGCTCTCGATCGCGCTGATCCGCTGGCGCCTGCCGTTGCTGCGCACGAAGACGAAGCTCGAGTCGCTCGTCTCGCGCGAAGCGACGTTCCTCTACAACAACCTGCTGCTCGTCGCCCTCTGCCTGACGATCCTGTGGGGCGTGCTGTATCCGATCCTCTCCGACGCCGTGCGCGGCGAGTCGCGCTCGGTCTCGAAGCCGTACTACGACTTCTTCCTGCACACCTTCGGCCTGCCGTTGCTGCTGCTGATGGGGCTCGGCCCGCTCGTTGCGTGGCGCAGGGCGTCGCTTCGTTCGCTCGGTAAGACGTTCCTGCTGCCCTTCGCGGCCGCGGTGGTGGCGGGCGTCGCCCTACTCGCGCTCGGTTTCGGAAGCTCGTGGCCGGGTCTGCTCGCCTACACCTTCGGCGCCTTCGTCGCGGCCTCGATCGTGCTCGAGTTCGTGCGCGGCCGGACCGCGGCCGGAGGGGTTATCCGCCTCATCGCCCGGAACCGGCGACGCTACGGCGGTTACGTCGTCCACGCCGCGGTCGTCCTGCTCGCGATCGGAATCGCCGGGTCGAGCGCGTACCAGACGGTGCGCGAACGTGTGCTGCGGCCGGGAGAGTCCCTGCAAGCCGCCGGCTACACCCTCACGTACACGGGCCTCAGGGGCGTGAAGGGGTCGAACTACACGGGCTACCGGGCGGCCGTGGCGGTGTCGGGACACGGGGAGCGGTTCCGCCTCGATCCCGGCCAGAACAACTACTTCATCGAGGGCGGCCACAACGTGGCCTCCATCTACCACGACCCGCGTTCGGTGGGCGACGTCTTCGCCAAGGCGGCACTGGCGAAGAACGGCACCGACAGGATCGACCTTCAGGTCTTCGTCAAGCCGCTCGTGAACCTCATCTGGGTCGCCGGCTTCGTCTTCGTCGCCGGGGCCCTGATCGCCATGTGGCCGGACGCGGTCGAGCAGCGCCGCCTCGCCGCGCGGTACGCCGCGGGCGCGGCTCCTGCCGGGATCTGAGATGGAATGGGCGCTCGCCGTGGCGGCGGTGCTCGCGGTCGTCGCCGTGGTCTTCGTGGCGCGGCCGTTCCTCCGCGACCCCTCTCCCGCAAGCGATCGCCTCGACGAGCTCGCTCCGGAGGCGCGCGAGCGTCTCGCCCTCGCGGAGGAGCGGGACCGTGCGCTCGCGGCGCTGAAGGAGCTCGAATTCGACCACCGCACGGGAAAGGTCTCGGACGAGGACTACCGGGCGCAGGTGGGGCCGCTCCGCAGGCGGGCTGCGGAGGTGTTACGAGCGCTCGAGGGCGGGGAACAAGCCCGCCATGAGCGCGTCCCCGATCGTGGACAGCGCGTGCCGTAATTGCGGTGAGGAGCTCGCGCCCGGCGCGCGCTTCTGCTCGAGCTGCGGCACCGCAACGGGCGACCTGCCGGCCGTCGAGACCGTTCCGGGGCCGGTCGTGCACGAGAGCGTCGAGCGGCGATGGCTCGGGCTGCCCGCGCGCTTCGTCCTCCTCTGCCTCGGCTTCGCGTCCTTCGGAGCAGCCATCGGCCTGTTCGCGACCGGCAGCTGGGCCTGGGGCATCGTCATGCTTTTGCTGGCGATCATCCTGTTCGCTGCGCTCGGGGAGGCGAATCGCCGCAACGCAGGCGACTGGATGCAGCACTCCTCGCGGCTCGCGGCCGACGGCCGCGCTCAGGCGGCGACGGCTGCGGAGGTGTGGCGGACGAAGCTCGACGCGTCCCTCAACCGCTGGCGCACGCGGTCGCGGCTCGACGCGATCGACGTCGAGCGAGGGCCCGCGCTGCAGGCGCTCGGCGAAGCCGTCTGGCGGGGGGACAGGCTCGGCGAGCGGCAGGCGCGGCAACGCCTTGTCGAGCTCGAGCAGGAGGCGAAGCGCATCGAGGACGAGCTCGCCGAGCGGCTCGCGGGGGCGGACGAGAGGATTCGCAAAGCACGTCTTCCGGTACAGGACACGGTGATGGTCACGCCGAACGAGCCCGAAAGCGCCGCCCGGCCGGAGGAACCCGGGCCGAGCGCGCCGTACCCGCCGCCCGACGAGGGGAACCCGCCGCAGCCCGCGCAGGTCCCGGAGCCGTATCCGCCTCCGGACGAGGGCACACCTCCCGCCCCGGCACCGGACCCGGGTCAGAGCGACTAGCGCAGATCACGCCTACCATCCCGGCGCGAGCCGGTTCCGGGGGTCCGAGGAATGAGGTACAGGCCGCTCTACTCGACATTGGCGCTGCTGACGCTCGTCGGGCTGACCGTCGTGGCCGCTGCGAGCGCGCGGGGCCACAAGACGCCGAAGAGGCCGAACATCGTCTTCGTCCTGACGGACGACCTCGACTGGAGCCTCGTCCAGTACATGCCGCACGTCCAGGCGCTCGAGGAGCAGGGCACGACGTTCACGAACTACGTCGTCACCGACTCTCTCTGCTGCCCATCGCGCGCGTCGATCTTCACCGGCTGCTACCCGCACAACACCGGGATCTTCACGAACGGCCCCGACGGGGGGTTCGCGCTCTTCCACGCGCGCGGCGAGGAGAGCGACACGTTCGCGGTGCGCCTCCACGATTCGGGCTACCGGACGGCGCTGATGGGCAAGTACCTCAACGGGTACGCGGCGCAGCGACGCGTCGACGGCCAGGGCCGTTACGTCCCGCCGGGCTGGAGCGAGTGGGACGTGGCGGGCAACGGCTACCCGGAGTTCGACTACAACCTCAACGAGAACGGCAGGGTCGTCCACTACGGATCCCAACCGCGTGCGTACCTCACGGACGTGATCGCGCGGAAGGGGAGCGCGTTCGTGCACCGCGCTGCCGCGGCGGGGAAGCCGTTCTTCCTCGAGCTCTCCACGTTCGCTCCGCACTCGCCTTACACGCCGGCGCCGCGGCACGCCGCGGACTTCGCGGGGTTGCAGGCGCCGCGTACCCCGGCGTTCAACGAGGCGAACGTGTCGGACAAGCCGCCCTGGTTGCGCGAGCATGCGCTGCTGAATCCGGGGCAGATCGGCTACATCGACTCGGTGCAGCGCGCACGCGCGCAGGCGGTGGAAGCGGTCGACGATCTGCTCGCGAGGCTCGAGCAGCAGCTCCGGCGCGACGGCGTGGCCGACAACACCTACATCTTCTTCAGCTCGGACAACGGATTCCACCTCGGCGCCCACCGGCTGATGCCGGGCAAGCTGACCGCCTTCGAGACGGACATCCAGGTACCGCTCGTCGTCGCCGGCCCCGGCGTCGGCGCGGGGCGCCAGGTCGCCCGGGTCACCGAGAACGTCGACCTCTATCCGACGTTCGTCCGCCTCGGCCATGCCGGCACGTCGCCGCTCGTCGACGGGAAGAGCCTCGTCCCGCTCCTCCGCGGCGACGCAGCCCCGAACTGGCGGGACGCCGCGCTCGTCGAGCACCACGGACCGGACTACGCGGCTGCAGCCGGGCCGGACGCCGCCTCGCCCGGCAGTGGGAATCCCTCCACGTACGAAGCGCTGCGCCTACCGCACTCCGTCTACGTCGAGTACGCGAACGGCGCGCGCGAGTACTACGACCTCAAGTCGGATCCGTACGAGCTGACGAACATCTATCCGAACCTGTCGCCCCAGCAGGCGAGCGCCCTGCATTCGCGGCTGGCCACGCTCGAGCGCTGCCGCGGCGTTGCCTCCTGCCACCGGGCCGCCCGACGCTAGGCTCCGCCGGGCCATGCTCGGCGTCCACCATGCCGTCGCGTTCGCGGTTCTCGCGGCGACCTTCGGAGCAGCGGCGGCCGGAGCCTGGACGTACTACCGCCGGACGGAGCCGCGCGGCCTGCTCACGCATCTGCTTGCGCTCGCCCAGACCCTGCTCGTCGCCCAGGTCGGGCTCGGCCTGCTGCTCCTCTCGAGCCACCACCGCGCTGCCGACAGGCTTCACTACCTGTACGGAACGCTGTCGCTGCTCGCGGTTCTGGCGCCGTGGATGTACGCGCCGGCCGAGCGGCGCGGGCGACTCGCGTGGTTCACCGGCGCTACCTTGGTTGCCGGAGCGCTCGCCGTGCGGGCGTACTTGACCGCCACATGAGTTTCTTCTCCCGCATGAATCCGTTCGTTCGGGGACTGCTGATCCTCGCGGCGATCGCAGCACTCGTGGTGGTCTTCCAGCTCGAGCAGACGCTGAGTGCGCTCTACATCCTCGCGCGCGTCGCCTTCATCCTCGCGATCGCGTACTTCATCTTCCTCACCTGGCGCGAGCAGCGAGAGGGTATCTCGATGTGGTCCCCGCGGGCCCAGTGGGTGTTCTACGGCGCGGCGATCGTGGCCGTCGCGGACGTCGGTCTCTACTGGTACGGCGGAGCCGTCGGCTACGAGGTACTCGCCTTCGTCGCGATCCTGGCGCTCTGCGGACTCGCCATGTGGCGCACCTGGCGCGACCAGCACCGCTACGTGTAACCCTCACATGCGGCGGAGACCGCAACGGCTGCACCGGTGTCGCTTCCGCGAGAGCCGCGCGCCGCAACGCTCGCACCTGGGGACGGGAGGCCGTCGCTCGCTCGCGGCGGCGAAGATCTCGTCGCCCGGGATCAGCAACACCGCGAGCCGGTCGTCGGCGTCGAGCGAGGCGAGGTACTCGTCCCGCGCCCGCTCGACGTCGAGGTTTTCGCCGAGCAGCGCGCACAGGTTGTGGAGGTGACGGCGACTCATCGTGGCGCGAACACCGCCGTCATCGTCCGGCTCTCGAACACCGGCGTCCCCTCGAGCTTCCCGACCTCGTCGACGTCGGCGGCGAGGCGATCGATCAGCTCGCGACCGCGCTCGGGATGCTCGCGCTCCCGCCCGCGGAAGAAGACGATCGCCTTCACCTTCGACCCGCCCGCGAGGAAGCCGAGCGCCTGCCTGCGCTTCCACTCGTAGTCGTGGGCTGCGATCTTCGGGCGGAGCCGCACCTCCTTGAGCGAGACGTGTACCTGGTTGCGGCGGCTCTGCCGCAGTCTGCGCTCCTCCTCGTAGCGCCACCTGCCGTAATCCATGACGCGGCACACCGGTGGGTCGGCGTCCGCGGCGACCTCGACGAGGTCGAGGCCGCGCTCGTAGGCGTAGGTCCGGGCGTCGTCCGCTGCTCTGACGCCGAGCTGGCTGCCGTCCTCGGCGACGAGTCGCACGGGACCCGCGCCGATCTGTTCGTTGATCCGGGCCGTGACCCGACGCACCTGCGCCGGACGGCCGGGCTTGCGCGCTCTGCGCACGAGAGATCCTTTCTCTGGCTGACGAGGGGCGCAGGCAGCCCTCGTCAAGCGCGCGTCTAGCGCGCCGCGGCCGGGCCGGTCGGGAGGGCGACTGCGCTGAGTTCGGTGAACACGTCGCGGCCCTCCTTTCGTCGTAGACGGCCGGCTGCGCGAGTCTAGCGCGAGCGGGCGCGGGAAGCTAGATCTCGACCCGCGCCGTCGCCCCGTCGAGAGCGGCGAGCGCCTCGCGGATCGGCACGTGGCGGCCGACGAAGATCGGCGTGTCGCGCTCGGTGTAGCGGGAGGCCTCGCTGTCGCGCAGCCGCAGCATGAGGTGCATGAAGTCGGCCGGCTCCTCGCACTCGAACGCGGTCATGAACTCCTGGTCGTCGATCCCGAACGAGTACGTCGTGTGGTTCTTGATTCCCGGGAACTCCTCGCGGCCGATCCGGATGTGCTCGTCCATCGCCCGCTGCCGCTCGTCCTCGGTCAGCGCATACCAGGGTCGCACCTTCACGAACGGGTACACGACGAGGTAGGGGAGGCCGTGCGGCGTGATCTTGCGCGCCTTGCGCGCGCTCGTGTACTGCGAAGCCTTCGTCGTCGCGAGGTACGACTGTGGCGTCTCGAGCCAGCCGGCGAGCGCGGTGCCGTTCAGCGCGACGCCGAGCTCCTCGAGCAGCTCGTACCGCTCGGTGATCTTCCAGAGGAAGAAGTCGGTGTCCCCGCGCACGCCGGTA
>DATEPQ010000054.1:0-5715 GCA_035273125.1 Gaiellaceae bacterium | reverse complement strand
GGCGCGTGGGCCCGCGCGACCGACACCTCCCAGGGATAGACGACGACCCCGACTTCTCCCTCGGCCTCGTCGGCCGAGTACAGATCCTCGCCGCTCTCGAGCCGGATCGCGGTCAGCGCTCCCTCGCCGCGTCGGGCGCGTCCCCGCAGCAGGTTCGCGCCGGTGAACGAGGCGACGAAGGCGTCGCGTGGCCGCGATACGAGCTCGGCCGGTGTCCCGAGCTGCCGTAGCCGGCCCTCGACGAGGACGCCGACGTGATCCGCAAGAGCCGCCGCATCCTCGTAGTCGTGCGTCACGAGCACCGTCGGCAGCGCGAGCTCACGAAGCAGCTCCGCGAGCTCGTGGCGCACCTCCGACTTCGTGTGCGCGTCGAGCGCCGCGAGCGGCTCGTCGAGGAGGAGCACCGCCGGGTCGCGGGCGAGCGCCCGCGCGAGCGCGACCCGCTGGCGCTCGCCGCCCGAGAGCTCGGCCGGATGCGCGGACGCGAGCTGCCCGATCCGGAACCGCTCGAGCAACGGCTCGACGGCCCGACCGCCCGACCCGAACGCGACGTTAGCGCGCACGCTCAGGTGGGGGAAGAGCGCGTAGTCCTGGAAGACGAGGCCGACGCGGCGGCGGTCGGGCGGCACCAAAAGCCGGGACGCCGTGTCGAGCCACGCCTCCCCGTCGAGCACGACGCGGCCACGCTGCGGTGTGGCGAGCCCCGCGACGACACGCAGCGCCGACGTCTTGCCGGCGCCGGAGGGACCGACGAGCGCGACCGTGCGCGAGACCTCGAGCGCGAGGTCTAGCGCGAAGGTGCGAAGAGGAAGCGTGAAGTCGGCTTCGAGGGTTGCCATTGGAGCGTGAGCCTGAGCGCGACGAGCAGCGCGCCGCTGACGACGACGAGCAGCCCACTCATCGCGAGGGCGGTGGTGAAGTCGGAGTTGAACTCCTGGTAGATGGCGACCGGCAGCGTCTGCGTGACGCCCTGGAGGCTGCCCGCGAACATGATCGTCGCTCCGAACTCTCCGAGTCCGCGCGCGAACGCGAGTGCCTCGCCTGCGGCGAGTCCGCGTCGGGAGAGGGGGAGGGAGACGCGGAAGAACGTCCTCGCCCGGCCGGCGCCGAGCGTGCGGGACGCGGCCACGAGGTTCTGGTCGATCGCCTCGAAGGTCGCGATCGCCTGGCGGATGTAGAGCGGGCTCGAGACGTACGCGACGGCGATGACGACGGCCGTCTGGGTCAACCCGAGCTGGAGCCCGAATGCGTTCAGCGTGTCGCCGAGCAACCCGAAGCGGCCGAACGCCGCGATCAGCCCGATTCCCGCGACGGCCGGAGGCAGGACGAGCGGCAGCTCGACGAGCACGACGAGGACCGAGCGCCCGCGGAAGCGGCGCGTCGCGAGGAGGTACGCGGTCGGCGTGCCGAGCAGGAGCACGAGTGCCTGCGCGATCACGTTCGTCTTCAGGCTGACGACGAGCGCGTCCTTCACGACCGGACGGGAGAACTGAGCGATCAATTCGCCCGGCGAGACGCGAGCGAAGATCGCGACGATCGGGAGCAGCAGGAACGCGAGCGCCACGGCTGCCGCCGCGAACACACCGGCGCCGCCGAGCGAGCGCCGGATCAGTGCGGAACCGGCAGGAAGCCCGCCGCGCGCAGCTTCTTCTGTGCTCGCCTCGTGAGGAGCCCGTGTACCCATGCCTTCGCCGCCTGCAGGTGCTTGCTGGACTTCACGGCCGCCGCCGCGTAGAGGACGCGCGGCTGCGCCGACGTGGGGAGCCCGATCACGCCGACCTTGCCCTCGACCGTCTTCGCGTCCGTGGCGTAGACGAATCCGGTGTCCGCCTGGCCGAGCGCGACCTGCGAGAGCACCTCGCGCACGTCGTTCTCCTGCGCGACGGCCCTGGCGACGAGGTCGGAAAGACCGAGCCGCTTCAGCACCTTGCGCGTGTAGTCGCCCACCGGAACGCCCGCCGCCGCCATCACGATCTTCAGCCCGGAGCGCTCCAGATCGTGGACGTTGCGAATGTGCAGCGGGTTGCCGCGCGCGACCACGATCACGAGCTTGTTGGCGGTGAAGACGACCGGTCGGGTGACGAGCCCCTTCCGGTGCAGCTGCCACGGCAGCCCGGTGTTGGCGGACGCGAACACGTCGGCGGGCAAGCCCTGCTGGATCTGCGCCGCCAGCATGTTCGAGCCGCCGAAGGAGTAGCGGGCGCGAGAGTCGATCTGCGGGAACACGTTCGTGAGCGAGGCGGCGGCGAAGACCGTCAGGCGCGGTCGGTTCGCGTGCGAGCCGCCCGCGAAGGCGACGGCTGCGAGAACCGAGGACGCGACGACGAGAGTGCCGGCGAGCACGGCCGTGAGCACGCGGAGCCTCATGTCTCCACCCTCATGTCTCCACCATCACCGAGGTCGACTTGACGACGGCGGTCGCAGCCATTCCCGGCTTCAGCCCGAGCTCCTCGACCGCGTCGCGCGTGACAACGGCGACGACGCGGGCGGGCTCGGTCACGGTCAGCTCGATCTGCGCGAGCAGCCCCTCGACGCGCACCTCGGTGACGGTGCCGCGGAGGCGGTTGCGCGCGCTCATGTGTTGTGCACCCGCCTCACCGCGGAGCCGCTCGATCTCGGCGAGCGCTACGACCCGACGGTTCGCGCTGTCGCGCTCGGTGCGGATCCGCCCCTCCCGATCCCACCGGCGGAGAGTGTCGACGCTGATCCCGAGCTCCCGCGCGGCTTCGGTCGCGGTGTACGCCTGCTTCGGCACGGATCGAGCATACACATAGGCATTGCCTATGCGGAAGGATTCCGGATTCCGACCGCGCCGATCAGGCCGCCGCAGAGGAGCAGACCCGCGACGGCGCCCATCGTGATGTGGAAGCCGTGCACGGTGAGGTGGTCGCCGCCTCCCGCGGCCGCGATTCCCAGCACGGCGATCGCGAGGAGGCCGGCGACGCGCGCCACGGCGTTGTTCACGCCGGAGGCGACTCCTGCGTCGCCGGGGCCGGCGTCGGCGAGGACCGTCGTCGTGAGCGGGGCAACGGTCATCGCCAGGCCGAGCGCGAAGCCGAGCAGAGCCGGCAGGACGTCCGTCCAGTAGTCGACGTCCACCGGCAGGCGGGTGTAGACGGCCACGGAGATCCCCGCGAGAATCGGCCCGATCCCCATGAACAGCCTGGGCCCGTACTGCATCGACAGCCGCCCCATGAGGGGCGAGAGGAAGAACATCACGATCGTGGTCGGGAGCAGCGAGAGCCCGCCGTGCAGCGCCGAGAAGCCGCCGAACTCGATCAGGTAGAGCGTGAGGAACGTGCTCAGCCCGGAGAGCCCACCGTAGACCGCGAGCGTCTCGACGTTCGTGACCGAGAAGTTGCGTAGCCGGAAGAGCCGCAACGGAAGCATCGGCAGCGGCGTTCGCAGCTCGTAGGCGACGAAGGCGCTCAGGCATGCGAGGCCGCCGACGAAGGCGCCGAGGATCAGCGGGTCTCCCCAACCGAGGCGCGGCTGCTCGATGAAGCCGGCCACGAGGAGGCCCAGCCCGGCCGTGCACAGGATCGCGCCCGTCACGTCGACCCGCAGGTCCTCCCGGCGCGCCCGGTGCATTCCGCCGAGCCGCAGCAGGATGAAGAGTGTGACGAGCGCGACCGGCACGTTGATCACGAAGATGTCCCGCCAGGTCGAGACGTCGACCAGCCAGCCGCCGAAGGTCGGCCCGATGATGAACGAGATCCCGCTCCAGGACGTCCACTGGCCGATGGCGTTGCCTCGGGCAGTCCCGCTGAACGTGGCGGTGATCATGGCGAGCGAGGCCGGCACGAGGAGCGCCCCTGCCAGGCCCTGCAGGCCGCGGAAGACGATGAGTGCCGCCGCATTCGGGGCGAGCGCACAGAGAACGGAGGCGGCGGCGAAGCTTCCCACCCCGATCGCGAAGACCCGGGACTCCCCGAAGATGTCTCCGAGCGAGCCGCCGACGAGGATCAGCGACCCGAGGGTGAGCAGGTAGGCGTTTACGACCCATTGCTGCGTCGCGAGCCCGCCGCCGAGGTCGGCCTGGATCGCGGGCAGTGCGACGTTCACGACCGAGCCGTCGATGAAGGCCATCGACGAGCCGAGGACGCTCGCCACCAACGTCCAGCGGGCCACGTTCGCGTCGAGCGGCCGCGCTGCGCGTTCCGCCCGCTCCATGCAGCGATCCTACGGGCGGGTGCGGCAGCCGCGGCGGGCGGGCCCGTCGGGCCGCCCGCCGCTGCGGAAGGAGCTAGGAGGTGGCCGAGGCGGGCTGGACGCCGAGCTGCACGGTGACGTGCTTGCTCGTGCCGCCGCTGCGCACGGTGACGGTCACCTTGTCGCCCGGCTTCGCGGCCGTGACGGCCGAGGTGAGGTCGTCCGCCGAGCCGATCGACTTGCCGTCGAAGGCGGTGATGACGTCCCCGACCTTCAGGCCGGCCTTCGCGGCCGGGGAGCCGTCGACGATCTTCGTGATCTTGGCGCCGCCGGAGACGCTCTGGATCAGGACGCCGACATACGCGTGCTCGACGGTGCCACCGGCGATGAGCGTCTGCGCGACCTTCTTCGCCGCGTTGATCGGGACGGCGAAGCCGACGCCGGCGTTGTCGTTCGAGTTCGTGTCGATCTGGTCATTGATCCCGATCACCGTGTTCGTGGCGACGTCGATCAGCGGACCGCCGGAGTTGCCGTGGTTGATCGCGGCGTCCGTCTGGATCGCCCCCGTGATCGAGAAGCGGTTGGGAGCGGTGATCGTGCGATCGGTGGCACTGACGATGCCCGCGGTCAGCGTCTCGGGCAGGCCGAACGGGCTGCCGATCGCCACCACGCTCTGGCCGGGCTCCGCCGCCGACGAGTCCCCGAGTGTCAGCGGGTGGAGCTTCGACGCGGAGACGTCGACGTGGATCACGGCCGTGTCGGTCGACTTGTCGCTGCCGACGAGCGTCGCCTTGGCGGTGGAGCCGTCCTGGAACGTGACCTGGATCGAGTCCGCACCGTCGACGACGTGCTCGGCGGTCATGATGTTGCCGTCCTTGTCGATCACGAAGCCGGTTCCCTCGGCCTGCTGCTTCTGCGAGCCGCCCGGGGTGCCGAACGGGAACTCGCCGGATGCTCCGCTGGTCGTCGACTGGACGGTGATGTCGACGACGCCGGGCGCATCCTGCTTGTAGAGCTCGGTGAGCGAGTCGACGGTCGAGGTGGACGAGGCGGGCTGCGCCGGCACGACGAGCGGGGCAGCATTCGGTGTCTTGGAGTCGTGGTTGGTCAGCGCGAATGCGCCGGCGCCCGCCGCGGCGCCGATCGCGAGTGCGACGACGAGTGCGAGGGCGAGCCGCAGGCGCGAGCTGGCTGGGCGGGGGTTCATGTGTCGAGGTCTCCTTGCATCAGGTTTCGGCTGAAGAGTGCCCGTTCTGCATAGGACAACCGTGAGAGACGCGTGAGGGTTCGCTAAGAGCGACCGGTCGTCGTGCTGTCGGGTGGTCCGGGGAAGGCGCCGGCCCGACACCGGCCGCTGAAGGGGGGAGGGCCGGCGCCGGGCCTCGGGTCGGCGCGCTCGGAGGGTCTAGCTGCGTAGATGCATGTTTCCCGCCCGACGTGAGATGGACCTGAGAGGGGTATGAGAGGTCGCTAAGAGTCGAGCGCGGCTCGGAGCGAGGCGACGAAGGCCCGCAGCGCCTCGGGCCCGGCCTCGGCGACCTCGACTGCGCGCGAGCCGACGAC
>DATEPQ010000053.1:0-9338 GCA_035273125.1 Gaiellaceae bacterium | reverse complement strand
TCGGCCGCGGGGTGACCGCCGCGGCGGCCGGGGCGGCCGCGGAGGTCGCGGCCCGCGTCGCGACGACGGCGAATAGCCGAAGCAGCCGGGACGGGCGGGGGAGCTCGCCGCCCGTCCCGGCGCTCAATCACCCGTTCGGGTCAGGGATTCGACCCGAAAACGACTCATCATGCGGTGGTCTGGTGCCGATGCTCCAGGCGAACCGACCAAGTGAGCCTTCCGACCATCTCACCGCTGCGGGGCCTCGTCGAGGTGACCCGCCTTCTGCGGGCGCGTGAGGATCTTCCCGCGCTGCTCGATGCCGTCGCGCGGACCATCGGCGAGTCGCTCGGCTATCAGACCGTCGCGGTCAACCTCTACCGGCCCGAGTGGGACGACTTCGAGGTCACGACCGTGTACGGCAACGAGGCGGCGAAGGCGGTGCTGCTCGGCAACGCGCGGCCGGGCGAAGACTGGACGGTGCTTCTGGTCGAGCGCTTCGAGCGGCAGGGCGCGTACTTCGTGCCGAGCGGTGAGGTCGACTGGGACGCGCTCGGGCCGAGTTACGTGCCGGAAGGAGCGCGGGCCTGCCACCCGGACGCCTGGGACCCCGAGGATGCGCTCTTCGTTCCCATGCGCGACCAGCGGGGCCTCCTGCTCGGGATCCTCTCGGTGGACGAGCCGGTGAACGGTCGCAAGCCCACGGATGAGGAGCTGGAGGTGCTCGTCTCGCTCGTCGATCACGCGGCGCTCGCCGTCGAGGCTGCCCGCGAGGCGGCGGAGTCGGAGCGGCATCAGCGCGCGCTCGAGGAGCTGCTCGCCGTGTCGTCGCGCATCACCGGGGAGCCGTCGGACTCCGAGATCCTGCGGCGGGTCTGCACCGGCATCCGCGACGCCCTCGACTTCCGCAACGTCTGCGCCGCTCTCGTCGACCCGGAGACGGGGGCCGTCGTCCCGCAGGCGACGGCCGGCTGGCAGCTCGATGATCTTCTGCAGCGCGAGCTCATCACCGTCGCCCAGGTCGAGCCGCTGCTCGACGAGATGTTCCGTCGCGAGGGCTGCTACCTGCTCACGCACGAGCAGGCGCTGGCGCGAATCGGCAGCGAGATCGGCGTCTACCCGTCGCAGCTCAACGGCCGCGGCCCCTGGGCGTGGAACCGGCACTGGCTGATCGTCCCCCTCGAGGACGGACGCGGCGGCCTGCTCGGGATCATCTGGGTCGACAACCCCTGCGACCGGCTCGTGCCCTCGGCCGACCGCCTGCAGGCGTTGCGGATCTTCGCCAACGACGCTGCGGCCGCGCTCGTCTCGGGCCGCCACCTCGGGGAGCTGCGGTTCCTCGCCGACCACGATCCTCTCACGCGCCTCCTCAACCGCCGCGCGTTCGTCACGCGGCTCGAAGGCGAAGTCGCGCGGGCCGTGCGCTATGGGCGCAGCTTCGGGCTCGTGCTCGCGGACCTCGACGATTTCAAGCAGCTCAACGACCGCTTCGGCCATGTGCCGGGGGACGAGGCACTCGTCGCGTTCGGGAACGTGCTCGCCGAGTCGCTCCGCAAGCCGGACGACGCATTCCGCATCGGCGGCGACGAGTTCGCGGTTCTCCTGGCCGAGGCGAGCGAGGAGGACACGCGACAGGTGGTCGCGCGGGTCGAGGCGCTGCTCGAGCAGCTGGCCGACGGCGGAGAGCCGTGGGCCGCCGATCTCAGCGCGAGCTTCGGCAGCGCCGCGTTTCCCGAGGACGCGAAGGACGCGCAGACGCTCTTCCGCCTCGCGGACGAGGCGCTGTACGACGCGAAGCGAAACGGCACCGTGCTGCGCTTCGTCGCGCGCGCCTAGCCGTCCGCCCGGGACACGTCCGGAACCAGGTTCCGGACACGTCCCACTTGGAGGTGTGGGTCGCGATCGGGAGAGAGCCTGAGGCGAGCCACCGCCTGGCTCCGTCGCACTCCGGACCTGGCCGTTCTGGACCTGGCCGGAACCTGGTTCCGGACGTGTCCTGTTCGGACGGGCGGTTCGCCTACGATCGGGCCATGCAGAAGGTCGTGCTGAGCGAGCTCGACTCCGGCGAGCGCGTCATCACCGAGCGCGTCGCGAGCGTGCGCTCCGTCTCGCTCGGGTTCTGGATCGACGTCGGCTCGCGCGACGAACGCGCCGATCGTGCGGGCGTGTCGCACTTCATCGAGCACCTGCTGTTCAAGGGCTCGCGGCGCTTCGAGGCGCAGGAGATCGCGGAGACCTTCGACGCGATGGGCGCGGAGCTGAACGCGGCGACCTCGCGCGAGAACACCGTGGTCTACGCGCGCGTTCCCGACCATCACGTCGAGACGGCGCTCGAGGTGATGACCGACATGGTCTTCGCTCCCTCGTTCGCCGAGGTCGACCAGGAGCGGGAGGTGGTGCTCGAGGAGATCGCGATGTACGAGGACGCCCCGCAGGAGCTCGTGCACGACCTCTTTTCCGAGGCCGTCTTCGGCGACCATCCGCTCGGGCGGCCGGTGATCGGCACCGCCGAGGTCATCTCCGCGGTCAGCCGCCGCGCGCTCTCCGGCTATCACCGCACGACGTACGCGCCGGGGAACGTCGTCGTCGCCGCGGCCGGGAACCTCGAGCACGACCGTCTCGTGGCGCAGCTGCAACGAAGCGAGCGGCGGGCCGGAGCGCCGGCCCGGGCGGGGACCCGCGTCCGCCGGCCGCTCGGGCATCCGCCCGGGCCGGGGCTCCGCTTCCAGCGCAAGGAGACCGAGCAGTACCACCTCTGCCTCGGAGCCACCGGCATCTCGCGCTCCGACCGCCGTCGCTTCGCCGCGTCGCTGCTCGACTCGATCCTCGGCGGGTCGGCGTCGTCCCGGCTGTTCCAGGAGATCCGCGAGAAGCGCGGCATGGCGTACGCGGTCTACAGCTTCGGGGCGCAGTACACGGACACCGGCATCCTCGGCGTGTACGTCGGCACCCGCGAGGAGAACCTCGGGGCGTGCGTCGAGATCTGCGTCGAGCAGATCGGCGAGATCGCCGCCGGGCGACTGCGCAAGGGGGAGCTCGAGCGCGCCAAGGAGAGCCTGAAGGGGCGGATCGTCCTCTCGCTCGAGTCCACCTCGAACCGCATGAGCCGGCTGGGGAAGTCGCTCGTGACCGACACCGAGCTCCTCACGCTCGAGCGCGTGATCGCGGAGATCGACGCGGTCGAGGCAGATGAGCTCGCCGAGCTGGCCGCTGCGCTGCTGCCCTCGGAGCGGCTCGCGGCCGCGGGCGTCGGCCCCGACGAGGCGCGCTTCCGCGCAGCCGTCGGGCAAGCGAGCTCGAGGCTGTCCGAGCGGGCCGCGGCGTGAAGCTCGCGTTCTTCGGCGCCGAGGGGAAAGCGGGCAGTGCTGTCCTGTCGCGGCTCGAGGCTGCCGGCCACGAGGTGCGCGGGATCGAGCTCGGTGACGAGCCCGATGCGAGCGGCTGCGATGCGGCGGTCGACTTCACGACGCCCGAGGCGGCGCCGGCGAACATCCGAGCCGCGCTCGAGCAGGGCATCTCCTGCGTCGTTGGCACGACCGGCTGGGAACCGGGGGAGCTGGGTGCGCTCGCCGCGGAGAAGGGTCTGCGGCTCTTCGTCGCGCCGAACTTCTCGATCGGCGCGGTGCTGATGATGCGCTTTGCGCAGGAGGCTGCCGCGCATTTCCCGCGGGCCGAGATCGTCGAGCTGCACAACGAGGCGAAGAAGGATGCGCCGTCGGGCACCGCCAGGGCGACCGCGGACCTCATCGGCGGCTCGCCGGCGATCCACTCCGTGCGCCTGCCGGGACTCGTCGCACACCAGGAGGTCATCTTCGGCGGTGAGGGCCAGCTGCTCACGATCCGCCACGACACGACCGGCCGCGAGTCCTTCGCCGACGGCGTCCTGCTCGCCCTCGAGAAACTCGGCGATCTCCCTCCGGGCCTGACGGTCGGCCTGGACACCCTCCTCTAGTAAAGAATTCCCCTCATGCCGACCGAGGCGGCCGAGCTCGTCTTCGACGAGGCCACGAAGGTCTATCCCGGCCGGGAGGACGCCGCGGTCGACCACCTCTCCCTCACGGTGCCCGCGGGGGAGATCTGCGTTCTCGTCGGCCCGTCGGGCGGAGGCAAGACGACGGCGCTGAAGCTCGTCAACCGGCTGATCCCGCTCACGAGCGGGTACATCCGCATCGACGGCAGGCAGATCGGCGACTACGACCTGACCGAGCTACGCCGCTCGATCGGCTATGTCATCCAGCAGGTCGGCCTCTTCCCGCACATGACGATCGAGGCGAACATCGGCACGGTGCCGCGCCTCCTGGGCTGGAAGCGCCAGCGGATCCGCGAGCGCGTCGGCGAGCTGCTCGAGCTGGTGGGGCTCGACCCGGACCACGACCGCAAGCGCTTCCCGGCCGAGCTCTCCGGCGGCCAGCGCCAGCGCGTCGGTCTCGCGCGGGCGCTCGCTGCGAACCCCGCGCTGATGCTGATGGACGAGCCCTTCGGGGCGATCGACCCGATCGTGCGCGCGCGGCTCCAGGACGAGTTCCTGCGCCTGCAGCAGGAGCTGCGCAAGACCGTCGTCTTCGTCACGCACGACGTCGACGAGGCGATCAAGATCGGCGACCGCATCGCGATCCTCCGCGAGGGCGGTCGGCTCGCTCAGTACGACACGCCGCAGCAGATCCTCGGGCACCCGATCGACGAGTTCGTGGCGGACTTCGTCGGCAGGGACCGCGCGCTCAAGGCGCTGACGCTGAAAACCCTCGGCGAGCTGGAGCTCTCGCCTCCGACGGAGGACGGGCTGCCGCGCCTGCCCGCCGAGACGACCCTGCGAGACGCGCTCGCGGTCGTCGTCGCCGAGCGCCGGAATGCTCTTCTCGTCATCGGCCCCGACGGCTCGCCGCTCGGGGTGGCCAAGCGTGAGGACCTGTTGCAGTGATGGGTCTGCGGGTTGCCGACGGCGGTCCGGTCATCCCGAACTTCGGGAAGCCGAGCGATTGCCTCAGGCACAACGGGTGGCTTTGCACCGACTGGATTCGCACGCACTGGGGCGACACCCTCCAGCCTGCGCTGATCCAGCACATCCAGCTGACTCTGATCGCCGTCGGGATCGGTTTCGCCATCTCCTTCGCGCTCGCGCTCGTCGCCCTTCGCTTCGGATGGCTCGACCCGCCTCTGGGCGTCTTCACGGACTTCCTGTACATGATCCCGAGTCTCGCGCTCTTCCAGCTGCTCGTCCCGTTGTCGGGCGTCACGGTCACGACGGTCGAGATCGCGCTCGTCTCCTACACGCTGTTCATCCTCTACAGGAACATCGTGGTGGGGTTGCGTTCCGTGCCGCCCGACGTGCTCGAGTCTGCGCGCGGCATGGGGTTCACGCGCCGGCAGACGTTCCTCCGGGTCGAATTGCCGCTGGCCATGCCCGCGATCCTCTCCGGCCTCCGGATCGCGTTCGTCGCGACCATCTCGATCGCGACCGTCGCCGCCTTCTTGATCGAGGACGGTCTCGGGGCCCCGATCTTCGCCGCCATCGCGACGCCCGATCTCTTCAAGACGGAGCTGCTCGCCGCCGGCGGGCTGGCCATCGTGCTTGCGCTCACCGTCGACCTTCTCCTGGCGTTCGCACAGCGAGTGCTGACGCCGTGGAACCGGGCGCGTTGATGGTCGCGAGCACCTTCGGCGATGCGTTCCGCTTCATGCCGACCCACTTCTCGCTGCTGCTCAGCAAGACGGGTGAGACCGCAGAGCTTTCCTTCGCCGCGCTCGCCGTCGCGGTTCTGGTCGCCCTGCCGCTCGGGCTCTGGCTCGGGCATCGCCACCGCGGTCTGCTCTTCGCCCTCAGCGTCTCGAGCCTCGGGCGCGCGCTGCCGAGCGTGGTCCTAATCGGTCTCGGGATCGGGATCCTCGGCGTCGGGTTCTGGAACAACGCGCTCGCGCTCGTCGTGCTCGCGATCGCACCGATCCTCACGAATGCGTACTTCGCGGTCGAGGGAGTCGACTCGGACGCGGTCGAGGCCGCGCGGGGGATGGGACTGACGGAGATCCAGATACTCACGCAGGTCGAGCTTCCGCTCGGGCTGCCGCTGCTCTTGGCCGGCCTCCGGATCGCTGCGGTGTTCGTCATCGCCACCGCGACCATCGCCGGCATCTTCGGCGGCGGGGGTCTCGGCGACATCATGGTTCGCCAGGTCACCTACGGGCTCGGCGGGATCTTTGCAGCCGCCATCTGGGTCGCCGGTCTCGCGCTCCTCACCGCGGCCGCACTCGCGCTCGCCCAGTATGCGGCCTCGCGTCGGATGGGTCCGAGGGCGTAGGGTCCTTCACTGAGCACAGCCCACAGGGGCAATCACGGAGAGGAGGGCAAGGATGTTCCGCAAGCACACACGCCGTGCTGCCAAGGCGGCGTTTGCGATTTCCTTCGGGGTCGCGCTTCTGATCGGCCTCAGCGCCTGCGGCGGGGGCGGGGGCGGTGGCGGCGGCACCACCGCGCCGGCGACAAACGCCTCGGGGCCGAAGCCGACGATCACGGTCGGCACCAAGAACTTCGCCGAAGAGTTCATCCTCGGCCAGCTCTACGGCCAGGCGCTCGCGGCCAAGGGGTTCAAGGTCGTCTACAAGAACAACATCGGCAGCTCCGAAGTGATCGATACGGCCTTCAAGAGCAACAAGATCAACTTCTACCCGGAGTACACGGGGGTGATCGCTCTCGACCTCGCGAAGGTCAAGAATCCCCCCAAGTCGGCGGCGGCGACGTACCAGGCCGCGAAGACGTTCGAGCAGCAGCAGCGCGGCGCGGCGCTACTCAAGCCGACGCCGTTCTACGACAGCGACACGTTCACGCTGCTCTCGTCGAACGCCAAGAAGGACGGCCTGAAGACGATGAGCGACCTGAGCAAGCTCAAGTCGTTCTCGTACGCCGCCCTTCCCGAGTGCGACCAGCGGATCACGTGCATCCTCGGGATGAAGCAGATCTACCACCTGAAGAACATCAAGTTCGTCCCGCTCGGATCGGTCAGCGTCTACACGCTGCTCGACCAGGGCAAGGCGTACGGCGGGGACGGCTTCTCCACCGATCCGCTCCAGCTCGACCCGAAGTACACGACATTGGTCGACGACAAGCACATCTTCGGCTTCCAGAACGTCGCGCCCGTCGTCAAGCAGAGCCTGCTCAAGGGCGCAAACGGCACTCTGCTCGCCAACACTGCCAACGCCGTCTCGGCGAAGCTGACGCTCGCCGCGATGCAGGCGATGAACAAGGCGTACTACGTCAACAAGGCGACGCCCAAGCAGATCGCGCACGGCTTCCTGGCAGCGAACGGGCTGCTCGGTAAGTAGTGAAGGTCGTCGTCCTCGGCGGAGGGTCGACCGGCGAGCACTTCGTCGGCGCTCTCCGCCGGTTCGACGACGAGGCGCAGATCACGCTCGTCGAGAGCCGGCTCGTGGGCGGCGAGTGCTCGTACTTCGCCTGCATGCCGACGAAGACGATGCTGCGGGCGACGGAGCTCGCGGCCTCGCTCGAGCGGGCTCCGGGGCTGCGCGGCGAGCGTCCCGAGCCGGACGGCGTCTGGTCGTGGCGCGACTGGATGACGAGCGACTGGGACGACGCCGGCCAGCTCCACTACCTCGAGGAGTGGAACTGCCGGCTCGTGCGCGGCGAGGGCCGCGTCGCGCGACCCGGCGTCGTGGAGGTGGACGGGCAGGAGCTGCCCTACGACCGTCTCGTCCTCGCCACCGGCTCCCGCCCTGCGATCCCGCCGATCGAGGGGCTCGACTCCGTCGAGTACTGGACGAACCGCGAGGCGACGCGGACGCACCGGATCCCCCGGAGCCTCGTCGTCATGGGCGGCGGCCCCGTCGGGGCCGAGCTCGCGCAGTTCTTCTCCCGGATGGGCGCGCACGTGACGATCGTCGAGCGGGGAGAGCACCTGCTCGGGCGCGTCCATCCCGACGCGGGCGAGCTGCTCGCCGAGCTGTTCCGGGAGGAGGGGATCGACGTCCGCACCGGCATCGGGATCGAGCGGGCCGAGCCGGGCGTCCGGCTGCAACTGTCCGACGGCTCGGTCCTCGAGACCGAGCGTCTCCTGATCGCCACCGGGCGCCGGCCCAACGTCGAGCGTCTCGGGCTCGAGGAGCTCGGGGTCAAGGCGTCGCCGCGCGGGATCGAGGTCGACGAGCGGCTGCGCGCCGCCGACGACGTGTGGGCGCTCGGGGACGTGACCGGCGTCGCCCAGTTCACCCACGTCGGCAAGTACCAGGCTCGGGTGGCAGCTGCGGACATGGCCGGCCGGCGTGCCAAGGCCGACTACCGCGCCATCCCGGCCGGGATCTTCACCGACCCGGAGGTCGCCACGGTCGGGCGCACCGAGGGAGACGGCCTGGTGAGCGTTCGCGTCCCGCTCGGCTCTTTGCCGCGCCTCTCGACCTACGAGCGGCCGAAGCGCGACGGCTTCGTCCGCGTCTTCGCCGACCCGCGGCGGCGCGTGCTCGTCGGCGCGGTCTGCGTCGGGCCGCAGGCGGCGGAGTGGCTGGGCCAGTTCACGCTCGCGATCCGCGCCGAGGTCCAGGTCGACACGCTTCTCGACACCATCCAGCCGTACCCGACCTTCTCCGAGGGCGTCTTCTATGCCTTGCAGGAGTTGCAGGGTTCGCTCTCGTAGACTTCCTCACATGCTCGGCTACGTGATCACCGCGATGGTGACGCCGTTCCGCGCCGACGGCGCCGTCGACTTCGAGCGGTTCCGCGAGCTCGCGACCCATCTCGTCGAGAACGGCTCGGACGGGCTCGTCGTCTGCGGGACGACCGGGGAGTCGCCCACGCTGACCGACGCGGAGAAGCTCGATCTCTTCCGGGTGGCCGTGGACGAGGTGGGCGGCCGCGCGAAGGTGATCGCGGGCACGGGTACCTACGACACGGCGCACTCCGCCGCGCTCACGAAGGAGGCCACGGCACTCGGCGTCGACGCGGTCCTCGTCGTGACGCCGTACTACAGCAAGCCGCCGCAGCGGGCGATCGTCCGCCACTTCGAGGAGATCGCGTCCGCTACTCACCTGCCGGTCGTCGCCTACAACATCCCGGGCCGGGTGGTCGTGAACATTGAGAGCGCGACGATCGAGCGGCTCGCCGAGATCGAGAACGTGGTGGCCGTGAAGCAGGCGCTCGGCGATCCCGAGCAGGCGCGGTTCATCGCCGAGGAGACCAGGCTCGACCTCTACTCGGGCGACGACCCGAACACGTTCGCGTTCCTCGAGCTCGGCGGCCTCGGCGTCGTCTCGGTCACCGCGCACCTCTGGGGCCCGCAGATCGCGGAGATGATCCGCCGCCACCGCGACGGCGACATCGACGGTGCCCGCGCGCTACACGAGGAGCAGCAGCCCGCTTA
>DATEPQ010000052.1:0-8986 GCA_035273125.1 Gaiellaceae bacterium | reverse complement strand
CTCCGGCTTCGACTTCGCCTCGCACGCGGCCGGCCCGGACGGTGAGGCGGCCGACCGGGCGCTCGAGCAGGCCGATGCAGCGATCGGCGCGCTGCTCGAGGCGGCGGGCGGCCCGGAGGAGTTCCTCGAGCGCTACGCCGTCGTCCTGCTCTCCGATCACGGCCAGACCTCCGTCGAGCAGGTCGCGCATCTGGAGGAGCGCTTCGCGGATCTTGACGGGCAGGTACTCGTCACCGCCTCGAACCGCGCCGGCCAGGTCTACCTGCTGCCCCGAGCGCGGCTCGACGCCGCCGAGCTTGCGCGCCGGCTCGACGGCTTCGAGGCGGTGGACGTCACCCTCCGGCTCGAGGGGGACGAGATCGTCGCCCGCCGGGACGGGGCCGACGGCCCGGTCGAGAAGCTCGAGCACCCCGACGCGGCCTGGCGCGTGCGCTCGGCGCTCACCAACCCGAACGCCGGCGAGCTGCTCGTCTCCGCGGCAGAGGGCTGGGAGCTCGCCGACCTCGGGGGTCGCCATCACGTGGGCGGCGGCAGCCACGGCTCGCTCGTCGCCGGCGACTCCTTCGTCCCGGTCGTGACAGTCGGGCTCCAGGCCGAGGTCCGGCGAATCACGGACGTGGCCCCGGCCGTGCTCGCTCACTTCGGCGTGGCGGCGTCGGACTCGATGGAGGCACTCGCGGGTGTCGGCTGACGAGCGAGCAGAGATGGTCGAGCGGCAGCTGCGACGGCGCGGCATCGGCGACGAGCGCGTGCTCGCGGCGATGGGACGCGTGCCGCGCGAGCTCTTCGTCGCGCCCGAGCTTCGCGACGCGGCGTACGCCGACGCCGCACTGCCGATCGGGGACGAGCAGACGATCTCGCAGCCGTACATGGTCGCGCTCATCTGCGAGCAGCTCGCGCTGCACGGGAGTGAGCGCGTGCTCGACGTCGGTACGGGCTCGGGGTACCAGGCCGCCGTGCTCGCCGAGCTCACGGCCGAGGTGCACACGATCGAGCGGATCCCGGAGCTCGCTGAGGCGGCGCGCGCGAATCTCGCCGCGGCCGGCTACGACGGCCGCGTCCATCTCCACGTCGGCGACGGCACCCTCGGGGTACGCGAGCATGCGCCCTTCGCGGCAATCGCCGTCGCCGCGGCCGCGCTCGAGGCGCCGCCAGCGCTGTACGACCAGCTCGAGCCGCGCGGCCGCCTCGTCGTCCCGGTCGGCGGCTCGGGCGGCCAGTGGCTCGAGGTCGTCGTGCGGACGCCGGAGGGCCCGGCCGTCCTGCGCTCGGTCCCGTGTCGTTTCGTTCCTCTCGTAGCCGGCGGCAGCGGAGTTTCCGCGTCGGCCGACGGGTGAGGAACGATGGAGAGCATGGGGTCGAGGTCAGCGATC
The DNA here is from genome assembly GCA_035273125.1 of Gaiellaceae bacterium. Classification (GTDB taxonomy): domain Bacteria; phylum Actinomycetota; class Thermoleophilia; order Gaiellales; family Gaiellaceae; genus Palsa-739. Next base: position 7,613 of record DATEPQ010000052.1, on the reverse strand, counting down.
GAGCTGCTGCAGCTTCCGGTGCAGCTCCACGGAATCCGTCTCGGCCGGCCGGTCGACCTGCTGCTCGACCCCGTGGAGTGGCGCGCGCTCGGCTTCGTCGTCCTCTGCGGCGACGACAGCAGCCGGTTCCTCGTCTTCGCCGCGGCAGACCTGGGGGAGGAGGCGATCGAGCTGCGGTCGGCTCTGGTGCTGCTCGAGGACGTCGAGTTCTATCGTGACCGCTCGCGCTCGCTGCGCGATCTCCTCGGCGGCGAGGTACACGACCTCCTCGTGAGCCCCGACGGCAGCGTCGAACCGGTCGGCCCGTCGGTCGAGCCCGAGCACGTTCCCACGGTCTGAGGTGTAGGAGCGCTACCTTGCGGGCCACCGTGGGACGCCCGGCCGCCACCCTGCAGCCACCGTGGCCGCGCCTGCTCGCTTCGCTCCTCTCGGTCCGGAACTGGCAGCAGCTCGGCAAGTTCTGCGTGGTGGGGGCCGTCGGCTATCTCATCAACCTCGCCGTGTACGACGCGCTGCTGCACGAGGGAGTCCACTACCTCGTGGCTGCGACCTGCTCGTTCCTGGTCGCAGTGACGAGCAACTACACCTGGAACCGTCTCTGGACCTTTCGCGAGCTTCGCGGGCACTTCGGAGTCCAGGGGATGCGCTTCTTCGTCGTGTCGCTCGCCGCGCTCGGGGCGAACCTCTTCGTTCTCCACCTGCTGATCGCCGACGGAGGGCTCGCCAAGCTGCCGGCGCAGGCCGTCGCGATCGTCGCCGTGACACCGCTCAACTTCGTCGGGAACAAGCTCTGGTCGTTCCGGCGGCGCGCGGCGCGGTGAGGGGCCTCCTCGCCGCCGCTCTCGCCGCCGCCGCCGTCGGCGTGCTCGCCCCTGCGGCGCTCGCCTCGACGGCCACGACCTCGACTGGCCCCGTCTTCGACGGGAAGGGACACCTCGTCCAGACGCCGCTCGTCCCGCCGCCGAAGCACTCCTCGCTCGACAAGAAGCAGGCCTTCGCGACCTTCGAGCGCGATCCGAAAGTGGCGGGGTGGCTCTCGCGTTACCCGCACCACGGCCGCAGCCACGAGGCGACGTACGATCCGAAGACCGGCACCTGGACCGTGAAGATCTGGTGGGGGAACGCCGGCGAGATCGCCGAGGGGAAGGTCCTCGACTCGACCGGGGAGGTGACCGAGGCGTGGACCGGCCCCCAGGTTGCGTGGGGGATGGCGCGCGGCTCCCCCGGCGCATTCGGCGGCACGGCGATCAACAACCCCTGGGTGTGGGGGGCGTTCTGCCTCGTCTTCCTCCTCGGCCTGGGTGACTGGAGGCGGCCCTTCTCGCTGCGGAACCTCGACCTGCTCTTTCTCCTCTCCCCGACGGCCTCGCTCTGGTTCTTCAACCAGGGCGACGTGTTCACGGCGGTGCCGCTCTTCTATCCGCTGCTCTTCTGGGTGGTGCTGCGCGGACTGTGGATCGGCTTCCGCAACCGAGGTACAGCCGGCGCGCCGCGCTGGCCGGTGTGGGTGCTGCTCGGCGCGACGATCTTCCTCGCAGGCTTCCGGATCGGGCTCAACATCGAGCGTTCGAACGTGATCGACGTCGGCTACTCGGGTGTGATCGGCGCCGAGCGGATCGTGAGGGAGGGTCAGCCGCCGTGGGGCAACTTCCCGATCGAGCACACGAAGAAGTCCTGCGGGACGGCAGACGCCTCGGGAGAGATCCGGGACTGGATCCAGACGAACGGGCGCTGTGAGAGCGCGAACCCCGAGGGCGACACGTATGGGCCCGTCGCATACGAGTCGTACATCCCCGGCTATCTCGCGGTCGGCTGGAGCGGGAAGTGGGACGACCTGCCCGCCGCGCACTTCACCTCCATCGCGTTCGACCTGCTCACGATGCTCGGCCTCTTCCTCGTGGGGCTGCGCTTCGGGGGCCAGCGGCTCGGCGCCGTGCTCGCGTTCGCCTGGGCCGCCTACCCGTTCACGCAGTACGTCTCGAACTCGAACACGAACGACGCCCTCATGCCGTGCTTCCTCGTGTGGGGCTTCTGGCTCGTCTCGAAACCGGCGGCCCGCGGTGTCTTCGCGGCGCTGTCGGGCTGGACGAAGTTCGCGTCGCTACTCGTGGCGCCGCTCTGGCTCACGTATGGCGCTGGAAACGTCGCCGGCGAAGCCGGCGACGCCCGGCGAGAAGACCGGACGCCTACGGCGTCCTGGGGCCGGAGACCGAGTTGGCGCTTCGCAATCGGTTTCGTCGCCGCCACGCTCGCGGTCTTCTCGATCCTCCTGCTCGCGCCGGATCCGTTTCACGAGGCGCACGTCTTCTGGACACGGACCGTCGGCTTCCAGATCGGACGCGCGGCCCCGTGGTCGCTCTGGGACTGGCGGCAGTACCACGCCCGCGGGCTGCCGGACCTGCACCTCGTGCAGCGCTTCCTGCAGGGGCTGCTGCTCGCGGGAGCGGTCGCCTTCGCGTTCTTCCCGCGCCGCAAGTCGCCGCTCCAGCTCGCCGCGCTCACGGCTGTTCTGCTCGCCGGCTTCGAGCTCGTCGTGACGTACTGGCTCTACACGTACATCCCGTGGTTCTATCCCTTCGCAGCGGTCGCCCTGCTCGCGCCGGCCGTGCCGCTCCGGCAACTGGTGGCGCAGCAGCGTGAGGAGCCGAGGGCGCCGGTCGCGCACGAGCCGTACGAGGACCGGGAGATCGCCGTCCCGCGGCCGACGGTCTAGGCGTGGACAGAGGCCCTGGCCGGGGCGTAGATTCGGGCCATGCACCTCCGCCACGGGTTCGGGATCGTCGCAGCGCTCGCGTTCGTCCTCGCTGCGGGTCTGTCTCCGGCGGCGGCAGGCCATCGGGTCGAGCTACAGGCGCGGCGGACCGTCTCGTGTACGACGCTGGAGGGGGCCTTGCAGTTCTCGGCTTTCGCCACGAATCCCCAGATCGGCTCGGCGAACGTGACCATCAGCACCGGCGACCCGGGTGTCCCCACCGCCTTGCTGGGAGTGAGCAGCACCCAGCGGCACTACGGGCTGGACGACCGCTGTCGTACCTCGGCGAAGCGCGTCGTCCTCCGCCGGCGCGGGCTCACGTCCGCCGGAATGGTGCACGCGGGCGACGTCCGGTCCCCCTCTGTCTACTGCGGGGCGACGCGGCGTGTCCTCATTCGTCTCCTGATCACCTACAACTCCTCGCAAAAGCCCGTGAGCGCGACGATCGAGGTCGTCACGCAGCCGAAGCCGCACAGCGGGAAGAAGAGCAAGCGGATCGGCTATGTGCAGTGGTCGCCGAAGCAGTCGGTCACGTACTACTCGTCGGCGTGCACGAGCCAGTACTGAGCTAGCGCTACGCCGGGACGCGGACGAGCTCGATCGCCTCGGCGCGGCCCTCGTGGGTGCACGTCACGAGTGCGCCTTCCAGCCGCACGTCGCCCTCCGCCGGCTCGAACCGGACGGGTAGGCGGGTCCGCATTCGCGCGATCGCGAGCTCCGACCGGACGCCGATCACCGAGTCGTGCGGGCCCGTCATCCCGGCATCGCTGAGGGCAGCGGTGCCCCCCGGAAGGATGCGCGCGTCGTTCGTCTGGATGTGCGTGTGCGTGCCGAGCACCGCGGTGACCCGGCCGTCGAGCCAGGTGGAGAGCGCGACCTTCTCGCTCGTCGCCTCGGCGTGGAAGTCGACGACGACCACCGGCGCGGCGGCCTGCGCCTCGTCGACCAGCGCGTCGACCATCTCCCACGGGGAGACCGGCGTAGGCAGGAAGAGCTGGCCGAGCAGGTTGATCACGGCGACCGCCACCCCGTTCCGCGCCTCGACGACCGCGAGGCCGCGCCCGGGCGCCTCGGAGCCGGAGTTCGCGGGCCGGATCACGCGCTCGCTCGTCGCGAGGTAGGAGGCGATCCCGCTGCGGCGGTACGTGTGGTTGCCGAGCGTGATCACGTCGGCTCCCGCCGCCAGCAGCTTGTCGGCGAGCTTGGCCGTGATGCCGGCGCCGTCGGCCGCGTTCTCGCCGTTGACGATGGCGAGGTCGGCGTCGTACCGCCCGCGCAGCGCCGGCAGATGCTCCTCCACCGCGCGGCGTCCCGGGACGCCGAAGACGTCCGCCAGGAACAGGATCTTCACGGCGCCTTTCTAGCCGGTCGCGAGGGCCGGGGCCGCGCGCAGCTCGACCGTCACGTGGTTCCCGGCGTCGTTCGTGTAGCGCGCGAGCGCCTGCTCTTCGACCGCGGCGAGGTCGGCGACCCGGCCGAGCTTCGTCGCACCGCTCACCACCGGCGTGCCGACCGTGAGCGCCGGGTCCGAGACGAGCTGCGTCACCGCGACGACGACGGAGGGAGCGTTCTGCGGCTGGATGTCGATCTCGGAGCCGTAGGTCTTGCCCTGGATGACGAACGGCCGGATGGCCACGACGGTGCCGTCCACCGGTGAGTAGACGTCGCTGCCGATGGGCGCGCCGACGTCGAGCGCCGACGTGCCGCCGCCGGCCAGCTGGTACCACCGTGGCGAGCCGCCCCCGCCGCCGAAGATGCCGTGGACGATCCGCTGCACGAGGCCCTCGTTCGCCTGGTGCCCGACCGGCGTCAGCGTGAGCGCGCCGGCGCCGGCGGAGTGGTAGCCGATCGCCGTCAGACGGTTCTGCGAGATGGGAAGCTGGAGTCGTACCTGGCCGCGCTGCGCCACGATCTCGGTCGTCGGGCGCGTCTGCGCCACGCCCACGCTCTTCGGGGGAACGATGGCCGACGTGGGCGAGGTCGTGCTGCCGAACGCGGTCAGCGCGATGGCCACGAGGAAGACCGCGGCGAGGACGACGAGGAGGGCGACCCGGCGCGCCCGGCGCGCAGCGCGCACTTGAGGGCGTTCGACCCGCCGCCTCCGGTTGGGGCGCGAGGACGGCATGTCGCGCGCCACCTTATCGAACTGCCGCCGCTCGTCCCAGAGAGAAAGGGCCAAATTCCCCTGGATCCGTGTGGTCGCAGAGTTAGCATCACCGGGATGCCGCCGTCGCGCTCGGTGACGATCGAGATCCCGCGCTGGGCGCAGCTCGTGCTCCTGCCGCTGCTGCTGTTGCTCGTCTGGACGGTGGCCGGTGCGGTGCGTCACGTGCTCTTCCTCTTTCTCGTGGCGCTCCTCATCGCGTTGCTCCTCAATCCGCTCGTCCGGGGGCTCGGTCGGGCGTGGATTCCACGGGGAGCGGCGGTAGCGCTCGTCTATCTCGCCTTTGCAGCAGTCGTCGCACTGGCGATCCTCGCTCTCGCCACGGTGGTCGTGCAGCAGACGCGCAGCGCCGCCCACCGGGTCGACAACTACTTTACGGTCGATTCCGGACACCCGTTGAGGACCGGTGCCGAGCAGGATCTGGCCCGATTTCAGCGCTGGCTCGACCATCATCACCTGAGCAGCGTCCACGTTCAGCACGAGGGCCAGAAGTTTCTCAATCAGGTCGGGACGAAGGACGTCCAGAAGTACACGTCCAAGGCTCTGCAGTGGGCGGAGGGCGCCGGCCTGACGGTCGTGACGCTCCTCTTCGAGGCCTTCCTCGTGGTCGTCGTCTCGATCTACATGCTGCTCGACATGCAGCGGCTGACGGATGCCGTCGACCGGCGATTCCCACCGCGCGGTCGCGGTGGGCTCATCGTGCGGATGGAGCAGGCGGTCGCGAACTACGTCAAGGGGCAGCTCCTGCTCTCCGCGATCATCGGCGTCAGCGTCGGGCTCGGGCTGTGGATCCTCGGCATGGTGGGTGCCGTGCCGAACGGCGGGAAGTACGCGGCGGCGTTCGGCGCGTGGGCTGCCGCCACCGAGCTCATCCCGTACATCGGCCCCTGGCTCGGCGCGATTCCGCCCGTGCTGTACGCGCTCGTCCAGGACCCGCTCGCGGCGCTCTGGGTCGCGCTTCTCTTCCTCGGGATCCAGCAGCTCGAGGGCCACGTCGTCGTGCCGAAGGTGATGGGGCACACGTTGCGGCTGCATCCATTGCTCGTGATCTTCGGCCTGCTCGCGGGCGGCGAGATCTACGGCTTCGCGGGGATCCTCGTCGCGCTGCCGCTGCTCGCCGCCGGGCGCGCCGCGTGGGAGTTCTTCTCCGAGCGCGTCGAGCTCCAGAAGTGGACGGACGACGCACCGCTCGCCGAGATCGGCGTCGAGCCTGCGGGCGACAACGAGCCGGCACCGGAGAGGCCGCCGGCGCCCGCCGCCTGAGAGCTCGTGCCGCGGCGTACCATCCTCGCGTGAGCTCGTTCCCGGTGACCCGGCTCCGGCGCTTTCGCCGGACGGCTTCGCTCCGCGGGCTGGTGCGCGAGACGCGGCTCTCGCTCGACCAGTTCGTGATGCCGCTCTTCGTCGCTCCCGAGCCGCTCGGCAACGAGGCCCTGCCCGGCATGGCGCGCTTCGACGTCGAGGGCCTGCTGCACGAGGCGGAGACGCTCTCGGCAGCGGGCGTTCGCACCCTCCTGCTCTTCGGCGTCCCCGAGGAGAAGGACGAGGAGGCGAGGGGGGCCTGGGAGGACGACGGCATCGTCCAGCAGGCGTTGCGTGCGCTGCGGCCGCGCTTTCCCGAGCTCGTCCTGCTCACCGACGTCTGTCTCTGCGAGTACACGTCACATGGCCACTGCGGCGTGGTCGTGGACGGCGACGTCGACAACGACCGAAGCCTCGAGCTGCTGGCCCGCACCGCAGTCAGCCACGCCGAGGCGGGGGCGGACATCGTCGCGCCGAGCGACATGATGGACGGCCGCGTGGGTGCGATTCGCGAGGCGCTCGACGACCACGGCTTCGAGCAGACGCCGATCCTCGCCTACTCGGCCAAGTACGCCTCGGCGTTCTACGGTCCCTTCCGCGAAGCCGCCGACAGTGCACCCGCGTTCGGCGACCGGCGCGGCTACCAGATGGATCCGGCCAACGTGCGCGAGGCGATCCGCGAGTGCGAGATCGATCTGGCGGAAGGAGCCGACGCGATCATGATCAAGCCGGCGCTGCCGTACCTCGACGTGATCCGCGCGGCACGGGAGGCCTTCCAGGTGCCGCTCGCGGCGTACAACGTCTCCGGCGAGTACGCGATGGTCAAGGCCGCCGCGCGGGCGGGCTGGCTCGACGAGCGCACGGCCGCGCTCGAATCCCTGACGGCGATCAAGCGGGCCGGCGCCGACCTGATCGTCAGCTACTGGACTAAGGACCTCGCCGCGTGGCTCTGAGCGAGCGTTCGGCCCTCTACCGCCGCGCGCTCGAGCTGATCCCCGGCGGCGTGAACTCGCCCGTGCGGGCGATGCGCTCGGTCGGCCTCGACGAGCCGTTGTTCGTGAAGAGCGGCGAGGGCGCGTATCTCGAGACCGAGGACGAGCGCCGGTTGCTCGACTGGGTCATGTCCTGGGGGCCGCTGCTCTTCGGCCATGCCGACTCCGAGACGGTCGAGGCGGTGCGCGAGGCGGCGCTGCGCGGCACGAGCTTCGGCGCGCCGACGGAAGCGGAGGTCGAGCTCGCCCAGGAGATCGTCGACGCCGTTCGCTCCGTCGAGAAGGTGCGGCTCGTCTCCTCGGGCACCGAGGCGGCGATGAGCGCGCTTCGACTCGCGCGCGGCTTCACGAAGCGCGACCGGATCATCAAGTTCGCGGGCTGCTACCACGGACACATGGACGC
>DATEPQ010000051.1:0-12540 GCA_035273125.1 Gaiellaceae bacterium | reverse complement strand
GTGCGCGTGGCGGCTCTCGGTGACGAGAACACGTCGCGCGCGGCCGAGCTCCTCTCGGTCGCGATCGAGTCCTCCCTCGGCAGAAGGATCCAGGACGCACTCGCCGAGGCGGCACTCGAGCTCAACGACCAGCTCGAGTCCTCGCATGTCGAGCTGCGCATCGCCGGCCACGACCTCCAGCTCGTGCTCGTCCGCGAGGACGGGACGGTGCCGGAGCAGGCCGACGAGGCGTACTCCGCCCGTATCACGCTCCGCCTTCCCGAGAGCCTGAAGCAGCGGGTCGAGTCCGCCGCGGCACGCGAAGGCGCGTCGGTCAACACGTGGCTCGTCCAGGCGCTCCAGCGCGCGGTCGAGCCCCGCCGCTCGTCGTCCTCCGGAAGCCGCAACCGCCTCACCGGCTACGGCCGCAACTGAAAGGAGAGAGGCAATGTTCCCCGACTACCAGGAAATCCTCAAGCTCCGCGAACGGCCCATCCGTCCCGACCGGCGCCAGGCTCCTCGCGACAGCGAGATCCGGCTCCGCGTCAAGCGGCGCACGTGGGTGTACCTCTGAGATGCTGGAGCGCACCTTCCATACTCCTCTGCCGCTCGAGCTCGAGGTCGGCATACCCTCCGGCGACATCGAGGTCGAGACCACCGAGGGCGAGGAGTCGAACATCACCGTCGACGGCGACGAGCGCCTGCTCGAAGAGGTCGACATCCGTCACGACGGCGACCGCCTCGTCGTCGCCTACCGCGGCAAGGGAAAGTTCGGCTTCTCGCTCTCCCCGCTGACGCTCGTGTTCGGCAGCGAGCTCCGTGTGCGGGCCACCATCCCGCACGGCGCCGGAGTCAAGGTCAAGACTGCGTCGGCGGACACGCAGCTCGAGGGCCACTTCGGCCCGCTCGGGATCAATTCCGTCTCCGGCGATGTCCGTGCGCGCGGCGAGATCGCCGGCAGCGCGAACCTGAAGACGGTCAGCGGCGACGCCGACCTCGACCGCGTCGAAGGGGACCTGTCCGCCCACACCGTCTCGGGCGACCTGCGCATCGGGCCGGTCGCGGGCTCGGCCGAGCTGAAGACGGTCTCGGGCGACCTCCGACTCCAGTCGGTCAGTGCCGGCGACGTCCGCTTCTCGAGCGTCTCCGGCGACATCGAGATCGGGATCGCCGACGGCTCTGCCCTCGACGTCGACGCGGGCTCGACCTCGGGCGACCTCTCGTCCGAGGTTGCGCTCGCCAGCGAGCCTGTGGCCGGCGAGGGAGAGGCCATGCCGACCGTGGTGCTCCGGGGCCGCACCGTCAGCGGCGACGTCAAGGTGTTCCGGGCGGGCTGATGCGCGCGCTGCTCTCGTACCGCGACGCCCGGCTGCTGCTCGCCGGGCAGATGCTCTCGGCCTTCGGCGACTGGGCATTGATCATCGTCCTCGCGGTCTGGATGAAGACGCTGACCGGGTCGAGCGCGCTCGCCGGCCTCACGTTTTTCGTCTATGCCGCGGGCGCGCTCCTGGGGCCGCTCGGCGGGCTCCTCGCCGACCGCGTACGGCGCCGGCCGCTGATGATCGCAGCGGACTGCGTGCTCGGAGCGTTCGTGCTCGTGCTGCTGTTCGTCCACCACCGCAGCGACGCGTGGCTGATCTACGCGGTCTCGTTCGCGTACGGAGCGCTCGGAACCGTTTTCTTCCCGGCCCGCGCGGCGCTCCTCAAGGTCATGCTTCCCGAAGAGCTCCTCGGCGACGCGAACGGCGCGCTCACCGCCACGCGGGAAGGCCTCCGCATAATCGCGCCGCTCGCCGGAGCGGGCCTCTACACCCTGCTGGGCGGCGGCGCCGTCGCGGTGCTCGACTCCGCCAGCTTCGCGGCGTCGGCCTTCCTCCTCTCGCGCATGGGCGTGCCGGAGGCGAAGCCTGCCCCGCCGGAGCACCACTTCGTCCGCGAGGTGACGGCCGGGTTGCGCCACGTATGGGAGACGCTGCCGCTACGCCAGGTCGTCGTCGGCGTCGCCGTCGCGCTGCTCGTGGTCGGCTTCGCCGAGACGCTGATCTTCGCGGTCATCGCGGCGCTCGGCGAGCCGCCCTCGTTCTTCGGCGTCTTCGCCACGATCCAGGGAGTCGGCTCGATCGCAGGCGGCGTCACCGCAGCGGCGGTCCTGCGCCGGGTCGGGGAAGTCCGTCTGGTCGGAATGGGTCTCGCGCTGTTCGCCCTTGCCGACCTCTGCCTGATCGCGCCCTCCCTCCCCGTGGTGCTGGTGGCAGGCCCGGTCGCGGGCATCGGGGTCGCCTGGGCAATCGTGGGTTTCTCGACGGCGCTGCAGACCCGGACGCCGCTCGCGATCCAGGGCCGGGTCTCGGCGGCCGCCGACCTCACGCTGTCGGTCGCGCAGGCCACGTCGATCGCGACCGGCGCGGTGCTCTCGACCCTCGTCGACTACCGCGTGCTGTTCGCGGTCATGGCGGCCGTGGTGCTGGCCAGTGCCGGATACCTGCTCACGCGACGCACAGCACCCGCAGCCTCCGTCGAGCCGACGGCTGCGTGAGCTCGCCCCCGGCCGCAGTCCCGCTCCGCAAGAACCGCGACTTCATCCTCCTCTGGAGCGGGCAGGTCGTCTCGACCGTCGGCTCCGAGGTGAGCGCGCTCGCGTTCCCGCTGCTCGTGCTCGCGCTGACCCACTCGCCGCGCGACGCGGGAATCGTCGGCTTCGCCCGGAGCCTTCCCTTCCTCTTCGTCTACCTGCCGGCCGGCGTCTACGTCGACCGCTGGAACCGCAAGTACGTGATGCTCGCCGCCGACGCCGGGCGCGTGCTCGCAATCGGCAGCGTCGCCGTGTGGATCGCGCTCGGAACGCCACCGCTCGCCTGGCTCGCGGTCGCCTCCGCGCTCGAAGGCACCTTCTTCGTCTTCTTCCAGCTCGCGGAGTCCGCGGCGCTGCCCGCGGTGGTGCCGAAGGAGCACCTGCCGCAGGCGATCGCGCAGAACCAGGCTCGGATGCAGGGCGCCGGACTCGTGGGAAGCCCGCTCGGCGGAGCGCTCTTCGGGCTCTCGAGGCTGCTGCCGTTCGCGGCGGACGCCGTCTCGTACGCGGTCTCGTTCGTCTCCCTCCTCTTCGTCCGGCCCGCGTTCCAGGGCGAGCGCCGGCGCGACGGGCGAAATCTGCGCGCCGAGGTGTCGGAGGGGCTCGGCTGGCTGTGGCGGCAGCGCTTCCTGCGCACGGTGACGGCGCTCGTGGCCGGGACGAACTTCGTCCACCAGGCGCTCGCGCTCGTTCTGATCGTGCGGCTGAAGGACCTCGGTGCGTCCCCGGCGCTGATCGGCGTCGTGTTCTCGATCCTCAGCGTCGGGTCGATCGCCGGTGCGCTCGTCGCGCCACGCGTGCAGCGGCGCTTCCCGCCCCAGGTGATCGTGCTCGGGTCACTCTGGATTTGGCCCGCCCAGACCGCGGTGCTCTTCCTGCTCTCGAGCCCGCTCGCGATCGACGTGGTGACGGCGGCGGGCTTCGTCTCGGGGCCGATCTTCAACGTCGTCGTCGGCGCATATCGGTATGCGCTCGTGCCCGAGCACCTCTACGGCCGGGTCGCGAGCGCCAGCCTGCTCTTCGCCTGGGGCTCGATCCCGCTCGGCGCGCTCTTCGCGGGCTACGGCCTGGCGGCGTGGGGAGCGAAGCCGATGCTGCTCGTGCTCGCAGCGATCCTCCTGCTCGTCGCGGTCGCGGCGACGGCGTCCCGGGACGTCCGTAACGCCCCGCCTCCGGAGGAGCTGCCGGCCGCCGCCACCCCTGCGACCATGGAGGCATGACCGAGCTCGTCCCTCTCCGGCGCAACCGCGACTTCCTGCTCTACCAGGGCGGCGGGCTGCTATCGACCTTCGGGTCGGGAATCTCCCAGATCGCGTATCCGCTGCTCACGCTCACGTTGACGCACTCGGCCGCGAAGACGGGCTATGTCGGAGCCGTCGAGTTCGCGCCGCTCGTGCTGCTGAGCGTGCCGGCCGGGATCGCCGCCGACCGCCTCGACCGCCGGCTCCTGATGATCGCCTCGGACGTCGTCGGGGCGGCGTCGCTCGGGCTGCTGGCCGCCGCCGTCCTGACGGGAAGGGCGGAGTTCTGGATGGTCGCCCTCGTCGCGTTCGTCGACATGAGCGCGGCGGTCGTCTACCGCTCGGGCTCGAGCGGGGCGATGAAGGCGGTCGTCCCGCAGCCGCAGCTCGCCGACGCGTCGAGCGTGACGATGGCGCGCATGTCGACCGTGCGGCTCGTTTCGCCGCCGCTGGGCGGTGCGCTGTTCGGCCTCCTGCGCGGGCTGCCGTTCCTGCTCGACTCCGTGTCGTACCTCTTCTCGACCGTCTCGCTGCTCCTGATGCGGACCCCGTTCCAGGAGGAGCGCGTGCCGGGCGCGCGGACCCCGTTCCGGGAGGGGTTCGCGTACTTCTGGAGCATCCCGTTCCTGCGTACGACGGTCGGGATGATCGCCGCCAGCAACGTCGTCGCCGTCGGAGCTCCCATCGCGGTCATCATCCTCGCCCACCGGGAGGGGCTCTCGAGCGCGGCGATCGGCGGCTTCATCGCGATCCAGGGGGCGCTGCTACTCGTCGGGTCGGCGGTGTCGCCGCTGCTGCGGCGGGTCTTCCCGATGCGCCTGATCCTGCTCTCGGAGTTCTGGATGGCACTCGTCTACGCCGCCTTCGTCATCTACCCGAACGTCTGGGTGCTCGCCGCGTGTACGGCGTTGCACGCGTTCTGGTTCCCGAATACCGACTCGGCGATCCAGGCGTACTCCTACGCGCTGATCCCGGATCGGCTGCTCGGCCGGGCGATGGCGGCGTCGAACACGCTGCGCGCCGGGTCGGCTCCGCTCGGCCCGCTGCTGGCCGGACTCCTGCTTACGGATACGACGCCGAGGGTCGCAATCGCCGTGCTTGCCGCACCCGTTGTAGTCGCCGCGGTGCTGGGGACGGTCAGCGCCGCGCTGCGCGACCTGCCTAGCCTCGCCGAAGCTTCTCCCGCAGGAGCTGGTTGACGACCTTCGGGTCGGCCTTGCCCTGCGTCTCGCGCATCACCTGGCCGACGAAGAAACCGAGCACGCCCTCCTTGCCGCCGCGGTAGGTCTCGGCCTGCTCGGGGTGCGCCGCGACGACGGCGTCGACCACCGGCGCGAGCGCATCCTCGTCGCCCAGCGCCGTGCGCGAGAGGTAGTCCTCGGGCTCGATCGGGCTCTCGGCCGCAGCCGCGAACGCCTCGTCGAGCGCCTCTCGCGTGACGTTGGCCTGCACGATCCGCGCGAGCGCGGGCGCGTTCTCGGGGAGGAAGTCGCCGCGGTTCATCGCCACAGCGGCCGCCGTCTTCCAGTCGAGTCCCTCCCCCGCCAGCGCCTCGGCCTTCCATTCGTTGCCGGTCACGACGAGCTCTTCCGCAGCCGCGAAGCCGAGCTCACCCGCAAGCCGCCGGATCCGGTCGCCGGGCCGCTCGCGCACCTGCTCGCGCAGCCGCTCGACGAGGTCGACCGGCGGCTCGACCGGCACGAGGTCGGGCTCGGGGAAGTAGCGGTAGTCGTCCGCCTCCTCCTTCGAGCGGTGCACGGTGAGGCGGTCGGTGGTGTCGTCGTAGTCGTACGTCGACTGCGCGACCTCCTCCCCGGCCTCGTGCGCCGCGACCTGCTGCCGGAAGGCTGCGTCGATCGCTCGCCCGATGAAGCGGAAGGAATTCATGTTCTTGATCTCCCAGCGCGGCCGGAAGCCCTCCTCGCCGGGGCGCCGCACCGAGACGTTGACGTCCGCCCGCAGCGTCCCCTTCTCCATGTCCGCGTCCGAGATGTCGAGCTCCCGGATCGTCTGCCGCAGCAGGCGGAGATACGACATGGCCTCGTCCCCCGAGCGGAGGTCGGGCGCGCTGACGATCTCGAGCAGCGGCGTGCCGCCCCGGTTGAAATCGACGAGGCTGTAGTCGGCTCCGACCGAGCGCCCGGTCGCGCCGCCCGCGTGGACGGTCTTCGCCGCGTCCTCCTCGAGATGGGCGCGCACGATGCCGATCTCTCGGTCGCCGTCCTCGGTGGGCAGGAGGAAGCGGCCCGGGCCGCAGAGCGGGGCCTCGTACTGGCTGATCTGGTAGCCCTTCGGCAGGTCGGGGTAGAAGTAGTTCTTACGGGCGAAGACCGCGCGCTCGGCGATCTCGCAGTCGAGTGCGAGCCCGAGCAGGATCGTCAGCTCGATTGCGCGCGCATTCGGGACGGGCAACGCCCCGGGATGCGCCAGGCAGACCGGACACGTGTGCGTGTTCTCGGCGGCGCCGTATTCGAGCGCGCAGCGGCAGAACATCTTCGTGCGCGTCTTGAGGTGGACGTGCACTTCGAGCCCGACGACGAGCTCCCAGTCGGCGGGCGGGTCAGGCGGCGCGTTCATCGAGCTTCTCCTTCGCCTCCCAGAGCGCGGCCTCGACGTCCTCCTCCACCTCGACCATGCCGAGCCGGTGCTCGAGCGGGCCGTGCGTCTCGATCAGCCACAGCTCACGCTCGCCGGCCTCGAGCTGGAGCTTCACGTCGCCGACGAGGACGGCGCGCGAGCCGTCGAGGATGCGCGGACGCTCCCCGAAGACGCGCTCGACCGCGAGCACGAAGTCCGCAGCGGGATCCTCGAACCGCATGGTCATCCCGATGGCTCCTGGCTCGTCGCGCGCAAGCGAGGCAAGCGAGCGAGGCGAGGACAGTACGCGTGGTACGGACTCGCCGAGCGAGCGCGGCCTCGCGCCGCGAGCTGCGAGAGCGGCGCGCGGAGGCCGGCTCCGCCGGCCTTGAGCGGGTCGCGGCCAGGAGTCATCGGAGACGCTCCGGCACGGGGTCGAAGCCGATTGCCTGCTCGAGCGCGTGCCCGATCCGGAAGAGCGTGTTCTCGGCGAACTGCGGCCCGATCAGCTGCAGCCCGACCGGCAAACCCTCCGAAAGGCCGCACGGGACATTGAGCCCGGGCAGGCCCGCCATGCAGGAGGGGATCGTGAGCAGGTCGCTGAGGTACATCGCGATCGGGTCGGCCGTGCGAGCACCGAGCGGGAAGGCGACGGTGGGAGAGGTCGGCGAGACGAGCGCGTCGAAGGTCTCGAAGAGCGCGTCGTGCTCCCGCTTGATCACCGTCCGCACCTTCTGCGCCTGGCCGTAGTACGCGTCGTAGTAGCCGGCCGAGAGCGCGTACGTGCCGACCATGATCCGCCGCTTGGGCTCGTCGCCGAAGCCCTCCTCCCGGGTCTGCTTGTACATCTCGAGCCGCTCGCTCGCGTCGGCGCGATGGCCGTAACGGACACCGTCGTAGCGGGCGAGGTTGGACGAGGCCTCCGCCGGCATGACCAGGTAGTAGCAGGCCATTCCGTATTCCACGGACTGCGGCAGTGAGCACTCGGCGACTTCGGCGCCGAGCTCCTCGAGCTTCGCGATCGCGGCGCGCACGGCCTCCCCCACGCCGGTCTCGATCCCCTCCGCCTCGTTCAGCTCCTTGGGGACGCCGACCCGCATCCCGCGCAGGTCCTCGGCGTCGGGCAGCTCGACCGGCGCCGGCAACTCGACCGTCGTCGAGTCACACTCGTCGCGCCCGGCGATGATCGAGTAGAGGAAGGCGCAGTCGCGGACGGTGCGCGCGACCGGACCGACCTGGTCGAGGCTCGAGGCGAGCGCGACGACGCCGTAGCGGGAGACGGTGCCGTAGGTCGGGCGCAGGCCGACGTTGCCGCAGAGCGCGGACGGCTGCTTGATCGAGCCGCCGGTGTCGGAGCCGAGCGCCCAGGGGGCGAGCCCGCCGCTCACGGCCGCGGCCGAACCGCCGCCGGACCCACCTGGCACGCGCGTGGGATCCCAAGGATTGTGCGACGGGCCGTAGGCCGAGTTCTCCGTCGAGGAGCCCATCGCGAACTCGTCGGTATTCGTCTTGCCGAGGATGCTCAGCCCGCGGGCCTTGAGACGCTCGACGACGGTCGCGTCGTACACGGGGCGGTAGCCCTCGAGGATCTTCGAGCCCGCGGTGGTCGGAATCCCCCTCGTCCCGATCACGTCCTTGACCGCGATCGGCAGGCCGTCGCCGCTCGGCTCGTCGCACACGTGGAGGTAGCAGTGCAGCTCCTCGTCGCGATCGTCGATGGCGGCGCGGTACGCCGCGAAGAGCTCGCCGCCCGCGATCTCGCCTGCCTCGAGGAGCCTCGCCGCCTCCTCGGCGGTGAGCCTGAGCGTGTCGATCACGCCCCACCTCCGGGCGGCACCCTGAAGAAGTCGCCCTCCCGCTCGGGCGCATTCGCGAGCGCCTCCTCGACCGGCAGGCAGGGCCGCGGCTCGTCGTCGCGCCAGACATTGACGACCTCGAGCGGATGCGAGGTCGGCGGCACGTCCGCGAGGTCGAGCTCCGAGACCTTAGAGACTGCCTCGAGGATGTCGTTGAGCTGCCCCTCGAGGCGCTCGATCTCCTCCTCGCGCAGCTCGAGCCTCGCCAGGTGCGCTACGTGCAGGAGTTGTTCGCGGTCTATGGCCATCACGTTCGATCCTCGCAAAACACGTTCCGCCGCCGCGCCCGACATGCGCGGGCGCGGCATGACGCGCTTCCGGCATACGGCTGGCGCGAGCCTGTTGCGCCGGCTCGCTTGCCGAGCGAGCGGAAAGCGAAGCGGGCGAAGCGGAAAAAGAAAGGGCCCCTTGCCGGGGCCCTCTCGACGGTGATCCGACGGGTTCTCTAGACAGCCTGGACGTTCGCGGCCTGTGCGCCCTTGTCGCCCTGAACGACTTCGAACGACACGCGCTGGCCTTCGGTCAGCGACTTGTAGCCGTCCATCGTGATCGCGGAGAAGTGGACGAAGACGTCGTCGCCGCCTTCGCGCTCGATGAAGCCGTAGCCCTTCTCGTTCGAGAACCACTTTACGGTGCCCTCAGCCAACCCTTCCTCCTTGCAGAAAAACGACGGCCCGGGCACCGAGCCGCCGACCTTTGCTGAAACAGGCCGGAGTCTAGCTCAGTTTTTCCCGGTTGCAACGGCTGCGGGCCTGCGCAATCGCGCTGCCGTAACGGTGTTCTGGAGCACCATCGCGATCGTCATCGGGCCCACGCCGCCCGGCACCGGGGTCATGTGGGCCGCCCGCTCCATCGCGCCGGGGTCGACGTCGCCCAGCACCTTGCGGCTCGACTCGTCACGGTTCATGCCGACGTCGATCACCGTCGCGCCCGCCTTCACCATGTCGGCCGAGATGAGGTGCGTGCGCCCGACGGCGGCGACAAGGACGTCGGCGTCGAGCGTGTGGCGCTCCAGCTCTTGCGTGCGCGAGTGGCAGATCGTGACCGTCGCGTTCCGCTGGAGCAGCAGGTGCGCCATCGGCTTGCCGACGATGGCGGAGCGGCCGACGACGACGGCCCGCGCTCCCTCCAGCGGGATCTCGTATTCGTCGAGCATCCGCATGATCCCGAGCGGCGTGCCCGGAACGAGCGTCGGCCGGCCGAGGTAGAGCCGGCCCGCGTTGACGGGATGGATGCCGTCGACGTCCTTCCCGGGGGCGATGGCCTCGATCACCCGGTTCTCGTCGATGTGGTCCGGCAGCGGCAGTTGGACGAGCAGCCCGTCGACGCCGTCGTGGGCGTTGAGCTCGGCGATCGTCTCGAGCAGCTCCTCCTCCGCCATGTCGGCCGGGAGCTTGAGATCACGGGCGTCCATGCCGGCTGCCGTCGCGGCCTTCTGCTTCAGATCGATGTAGATGTGGGAGGCGGGATCGTCGCCCACGAGGACCGTTGCGAGCCCGACATGGCCGAGCCCGGCGACAGACGCGGCCACCTCCTCGCGCACCTTGACGGCTAGAGCCTTGCCGTCGATGATCGTTGCCGCCACGAGGCGAGGTTATAGCCTCCGCCCGATGCGCCTTTCCCGCAAGAACGACGCCGAGGCGGTGCGCTCGCGCCAGCAGGCGCTCGGCCTCCCCGAGCTCGATCTCGAGCCGTACGCGAAGGCGGCCGAGTCGGTGACGGGCGTCGTCTCGATCCCCGTCTCCGTCGCTCAACTCCAGATCTCGCTCGGCGAGTACGAACTCTCCGCAGAGGGCGAGGTCGTGGAGACGGGCCGGGCCGACGAGGCGGTGGTTGTCCCGCTAGCGCACACCGAGGGCGGGCTGACCGCCTCGGTGCAGCGTGGGGCGAAGGCGATAGCGGAGTCGGGCGGTGTCCGAACATACGTGGTTGCTGACCGGATAACCAGAGCATCCTGCTTTATCTGCAAAGACTCGGGCGACGCCCTCGTTCTCGCGCGGTGGATCGAGGGCGAGGTGCCCGCGATGCGGGAGTTCCTCCGCGAGGCCGACTCCCCGGAGCTGTCGCGCTACGCCGTCCTGCGGGAGGCGAACACCCACGTCGTCGGCCCGATGTGCCACGTCCTCTGGCGCTTCACCACGGGCGACGCCTTCGGGGCGAACATGATGACGCGCAACGCCTACGCGCTGAACATGGCGTACGTCCTGCCGCAGGCGCCGGTGCCCATCGAGCGGACGATTCTCGAGGCGAACATGGGCGGCGACAAGAAGCCGTCCTTCGAGTACTTCCAGCAGGGGCACGGCAAGACGGTGATCGCCGAGACCACGCTGAGCGAGGCTGCGATCGAGCGTGTGCTGCGGACGACGCTGACCGACCTCGAGGAGCTCGCCTGGGCCGGCACGCACGGCGCCGTCGCGTCCGGCATGCAGTCGGTCGCCTTCACGCCGGCCTCCGCGATCGCGGCCGTGTTCGCAGCTACCGGACAGGATCTCGGCCTCGTCGGCACGAGCTCGATGGCCCACGGGACGGAACAGCGCGTCGAGGGCGGCCTCCACGTGTCCATCCGGTTCCCCGGCATCGAGGTCGGCACGGTCGGGGGCGGCACGACGCTTCCCGATCCGGCGCGCTGGCTCGGACTGATGGGGTGCGCAGGGCCGGGCAAGGTCTACCGGCTGGCGCAGCTCGTGGCGGCGACGGCGCTCGCGCTCGAGATCAGCGCCTCAGCAGCGATGGCGACCGCCGGCAGCGAGAACTTCTTCCGCGCCCATTTCGAGCGCGGCGGGATGCGCTGACTGCGGTCTTCGCGCGCTGCTCGTGCGCGAGGTGTGGGCCTCGCTGGCGATCAGCGTCATCTGGCTCGCCGTGCTCTTCGACGCGATCTTCGGTCCGAACATCGTCGCCTCGCACGCAGGCGGAGACACGTCGACCGTTCCATCGGCGATCGTCATCTCGTTCTTCGCCTTCCTCGCCACCCGGGTGGTCGCGAAGTACGGCCGACGCCAGCGAAAGCGCTAGGAGGGGCTTCAGCCGGCCAGACATCCTCCATGTCTGGCCCGTCGCCTATCCGCGTTGGTCCCTCGTTGGCGCGGGCACCTACTCTTCGGCCCATGCACGGCCGCTGGATCGCAGGTGTCGGCTCCGCGCTCGTGATCGCGGTGGCCGTCGGCTGCGCGTGCGGCGGCGCGGCGGGAGCGCAAGCGAAGGACGTCTCGCCGTGCGGGACGGCGACCGCTCCCACCTGGTCTCCGGACGGGACCCAGATAGCCTGGTACGGCTTCCGCTGGCCGCGTCCGCCCCACCATGCGACCGGCAGCTACAACACGCTGCGAGCGATCTGCGTCTCGGACGCGGACGGGAAGCACCTGCATCGGCTCGCCAACACGGTCTGCAGCGAGCACTGCTTCTCCAAGGCGTTCGGCGATCTGCCGGGTCGGCTCGATTGGGTCGCGCCGACGACCCTCCTCTCGGCCAACGACCTGGGAATCTACGCGCTGTCGATCGGCCAGAAGCCGAAGCTCGTCGGCAAGACGGGCCCCGTTCCGTTCTCAATCGACGCTCGCGGCGATCGCGTCGCCAGCGGCGTCAACGACTGCGCGGACTGCGCCGGGCCGGTGAAGGTCTTGAGCGTCCCGTCCGGCACGCTGGTCGGTGCGATCGCCGGCACTAAGGTCAACAACAGCGTGCCGAGCCTCTCACCCGACGGAACGCAAGTCGTCTTCGCGCGCAGGCCCGCAACGCACTCCGCCGCCTGGCCGTCGCTGTGGACCGCCTCGGCCGACGGCAGCCACCTGCAGCGGCTGGAGCGCAAGGGCACGAACCCCCTCTGGTCGCCCTCCGGTGATCGAATCGCGTATCTCGCCCCCGGCGGAACAGGCTCGGTGTGGCGATTCGTGGCGCCGCAGGGCGGAACGAGCACGACCCTCCTCCGCTACGGCCCCGGAACCGTCTTCGGCTGGTCACCGAACGGCCGCTGGATCGCGTTCCCCGACTCGAAGGGCAGACTCGCCCTCATCGACGTCACGACCCGGAAGGTGCGGCGGCTGCTGAAGCTCCGGCTTCCGTACAGCGCGTCGAGCGTCGCCTGGTCGCCGGACTCGCGGCAGCTACTGGTGGTCTGGCGGCCGCCGGCACGCTCGTCGTGTCCGACAGGGCTGTGGCGCGTCCCGGTCGACGGTGCGCAGCCGCGCCTCGTACACGGCTGCTAGCCGGCCGGGAGCCGTACGTCCGAGACGTCGAGCCCGAGCGAGTTCGCCAGCCGCACGCCGTGGTTCAGCTCCTCGCGGAGCCGCTCGCGGTCGCGTGCCTCCATCAGCGT
>DATEPQ010000050.1:0-2863 GCA_035273125.1 Gaiellaceae bacterium | reverse complement strand
CTCGGCCTCGCGATCGTGCGCGAATCGGTGCGCACGCTGGGAGCCCGCATCGAGCTCGATTCCTCCCCCGGCCAGGGCACCGTCTTCCGGATCCACCTCACGCCGGCCCGCGTACGGCAGGAGGTACCGGCCGCGTGAGCGAGACGATCTTGCTCGTCGACGACGACGCGGGGGTGCGCGACGTCGTCGCCTTCACGCTGCGGCGCGAGGGCTTCGAGGTGGACGAGGAGCGGGACGGGCCGTCGGCGCTCGAGTCGGGCCGCTCGGGCCGGTATGCGCTCGTGGTGCTCGACGTGATGCTGCCCGGGCTGTCCGGCGTCGAGGTCTGCCGCGCCCTGCGGGCCGAGAGCGACGTCCCGATCCTGATGCTGACCGCGCGCGACGCGGAGTCCGACCGCGTGCTCGGGCTCGAGCTCGGCGCCGACGACTACGTCACGAAGCCGTTCTCGAGCGCCGAGCTGCTCAGCCGCGTGCGCGCAATCCTGCGGCGCCGCGAGCTCGACCGCGCGACCGGCGGCGCGACCGTGCGCAAGCTCGGCGGGCTGCAGATCGACCTCGGCCGCCACGAGGTGCTGGTGGACGGCGAGCGCGTGCACCTGACACTGTCCGAGTTCAAGGTGCTCTCGCTCCTGGCGGAACAGCCGGAGGAAGTCGTCTCGCGCCGCGAGCTCATGCAGCACCTCTGGGCGAGCGAGCATGTCGGGGACGAGCACGCCTGCGAGGTGCACATCTCGAATCTGCGCCGCAAGATCGAGCGCGACCCGACCCAGCCGGAGCGGCTCCTCACGGTCCGCGGCTCGGGCTACAAGCTCGTCGCCGCATGAGTCTGCGCGCTTCGGAGCTCTGCGAGCTGTGCGGGATCGAGCTCGCGATCGTGCAGGCGCCGATGGCGAACAACGCCCCGCCGGCGCTGGCGGCGGCCGTCTCGGCGGCCGGAGCGCTCGGCTCGGTGGCGGGCGCGACGTTGCCGGCGGCTGAGCTGCGCGAGGCGATCCGCGAGGTGCGGGCCACTACCGACCGCCCCTTCGCCGTCAACGTCTTCGCTCCGCCGTACCTCCGCGACGAGACGCTCGACGTGGTGCTCGACGACCGCCCGCAGGTGTGCAGCTTCAGCTTCGGGATCCTCGACCCGGCGCCGCTGCGAGAGAACGGCATCGTCACCCTCGGCACGGCGACGACGGCCGAGGAGGCGCGGGCGCTCGAGCAGGCGGGAGTGGACGCCCTCGTCGCCCAGGGAGCCGAGGCCGGCGGCCATCGCGGCTCGTTCCTCGACGGCTTCCCGCTCGTGCCGCTCGCCGAGCTCGTCTCCGCGTGCGTCGCTGCGGTCTCGATTCCGGTCGTCGCCGCCGGCGGGATCGTCGACGGAGCCGGGATCGCCGCGATGCTGCGACTCGGGGCGGCGGGCGTCTCGCTCGGAACCGCGTTCCTCTTCACGCCCGAGGCCGGACGCCCCCGCGAGCACCTCGAGGCGCTCCGCTCGCTGGAGACCGTCGTCACCGACGCCTACACCGGCCGGCCGATGCGGGCCGCACGGACACCGGTGCTCGAGGAGCTGATGGCGGGGCCGCCTCCGCTCCCGTTCCCCGAGCAGCGCCGGGTCTCCGCGGAGAAGGGACCGCTGTTCATGGGCGGCACGAACGCCGCCGGATCGCGCGAGCTACCGGCAGCGGAGCTCGTAGCGCGGCTCGCGGCGGAGGCCGAGAAGCCGGGCGGAAGTGACGCTACCATGGGTGTCACGTAATTTCGTACTACGATTCGTCCGGCCACTCGCGGTAGGACGATCTCAGGGAAACAAGGGGGAACATTGCGAAACAAGAGAACTCAGCTTCGGCTGCCCGTGGTCGCGGCGGCGCTCGGAACGGCCGCGCTCGTGGCGGTGGCGCCGGCGGCTGCGAAGGGCCATCACGGTCACCATGGCAGGCAGCATCACCACGGACCGCGCCCGGTCTACGTGTCGCTGAACGGATCGGCGAGCAAGTCCGGCCACTCCTGCAAGCAGGCGAAGTACAGCTCGATCCAGGACGCGATCGAGGCCGCGCCGATCAAGGGCACCGTCGTGGTCTGCAAGGGCACGTATCCCGGCGGCGTGAACGTCGACCGGCGCGTGATCCTCGCCGGCAAGCCGGGCGCCACGATCGACGCGAGCGGTGACTCGTACGGAATCGGCGTCAGCGCCTCCTACGCGACGGTCGTGGGGCTCACCGTGAAGAACGCGGGCCCGCTCGACCCCGATAACGGACAGCTCGCCGACGGGATCGTGACGGTCGCGTTCGGCCCGAACGGCCCCGTCGTCGCCGACCACGTCAAGATCATCAAGAACGTGGTGACCGGCAACCTCGGGTCCGGCATCGACCTGAACAGCACCTCGCACTCGCTTGCGTTCGGGAACAGGGCGAACGCCAACGGCGTGGGCATCAACATCGGCGACGACCTCGGGAAGCCGGCCTCGAACAACAAGGTCGCGTTCAACGTCGCCAACAAGAACTTCGGCGGCTGCGGGATCGCCCTCGCCGACCACACCGGTGCCGGCGTCACCGACAACCTCGTCGCGTTCAACGTGGCGAACGACAACGGTCTCAGCACGCCGACCGCGCCCGACGCGTCGGCCGGCAGCGGCGTCATCCTCGCGAGCCCGGTGCCGAACGCCGTCGTGACCGGGAACGAGATCCGCCTCAACAAGTTCTCGGGCAACGGCCACGCCGGCGTCGTCGTCCACGCCCATGCCCCGGGCGCGAACTTCAGCGGCACGGTCATCGCGAAGAACCTGATCGGGACGAACAACGTCCGCACCGACGAGAACGACCTGCAGACGACCGGGATCTACCTCGGCAGCCTCGCGCCGCAGTCGTTCACGGTCACCGGC
>DATEPQ010000049.1:0-8185 GCA_035273125.1 Gaiellaceae bacterium | reverse complement strand
GCAGCGCCTGGGGTTGCACTGTGCCGAGCACGAGCGTCGTGACCGGTGTCTCGCGCCACGCCTCGAGCCGCTCCGCGATGCGCTCCTTCGGCCCCACGAGCGCGACTGCGTCCACGAGCTCGTCGGGCACCGCGGCGATCGCTTCCCGCTGCTTGCCGCCGAGGTAGAGCTCCTGGATCCGCTCGGCGTCCTCCTCCCAGCCGTAGCGCCGGACGAGGGAGTTGTAGAAGTTGCGGCCCTTCGCGCCCATGCCGCCGACGTAGAGCGCGACGTGCGGACGGAGAGCATCGAGCAGCGCCGGCACGTCGTCGCCAACGAGGACGCTCGCCGTGGCCGCGATCTCGAAGCCGGGGGGCGCGGCGGCGAGGCTCGGCCCGAACGCGTCGGCGAAGCGCTCGGGTGCGACGAAGATCGGGAGCCAGCCGTCCGCGATCTCGGCGGCCAGGGCGACGTTCTTGGGGCCGAGCGCCGCGAGGTAGATCGGGATCTCGGCGCGCAGCGGGCGCAGCATCAGCTTCAGCGGCTTGCCGAGGCCGGTCGCGCCTCGCCCGTCCCACGGGATCCGGTAGTGCTCGCCCTCGTGCGCGACGACCTCGCGACGCAGCGCGGCGCGGACGATCTCGACGTACTCGCGCGTCTTGCCGAGCGGCTTGCCCCACGGCTGGCCGTGCCAGCCCTCGACCACCTGCGGACCGGAGGTGCCGAGCCCGAGCAGAAAGCGGCCGCCCGAGAGGAGGTCGAGCGTCGCCGCGGTCATCGCCGTGTTCCCGGGCGTGCGGCCGGGGATCTGCATGATCGCCGAGCCCAGCTTGATCCGTTCCGTCCGTCCGGCGAGCCAGCCCAGCACGCTGACCGCGTCCGTCCCCCAGGCCTCCGCGACCCAGACCGAGTCGAAGCCGAGGCGCTCCGCCTCCTGCACGAGCGGGAACAGGTCGGCGGGGTTCGTGCCGGGCGGCGCGTAGCCGAGGCTCAGTCCCAGCTTCACGTCGTCGATCCTACGATGCGTCCGTGAGCGAGTGGGAGTGGGATCCGGACACCTATCTCGCGGAGATGGCCGCCGAGGTCCCCGGCTACGAGGAGTTGCAGGACGCCGTCGTTGCAGCAACCGCGGGCCCGCATGCCACCCGCGTGCTCGAGCTCGGCACCGGCAGCGGGGAGACCGCGCTGCGCCTGCGCGCGCTCCATCCCGCGACCGACTGGATCGGCATCGACGCGAGCGAGGCGATGCTCGCGCGGGCGCGCGAGCGGCTCCCCCACGCCGACCTGCGACCGCAGCGGCTCGAGGACGAGCTCCCCGAGGGGCCGTTCGACCTCGTCGTCTCGGCCCTCGCCGTGCACCACCTCGACGGCGCCCGGAAACGGGATCTCTTCTCGCGGGTCGCGCGCGTGCTCGAGCCGGGCGGTCTCTTCGTCCTCGGCGACGTCGTCGTGCCGCCCGCCGGACAGGAGGGGCCGATCGAGATCGACTGGGACATGGACGTGCCCGACAGCGCCGAGGATCAGCTCGCATGGCTGCGCGCCGTCGGCTTCGAGGCGGAGGCCTCGAGCGTCCGCGTTGACCTCGCCGTCTTCCGCGCTAGGCTCAGCAGCCCGTGACGCACCCCGAGCTAGAGGCCGAGCAGGCCTACGTCGACCGCGCCTACGAGCAGCTCGACCGCATGCGCTCCACGGTCGCGCGTACGCAGGAGGCGATGGCCACCGAGTGGGCGGCGCTGAACATGGAGGCCTGGGTCAAGAGGCGCATGCGGACCTTCGAGGACGCCGAACGCGGGCTCGTCTTCGGCCGCCTTCTGCTGGACGGAACGCCGCGGCCGCTCTACGTCGGCCGCCGCTGGGTGCACGACGACGAGCACGAGTCGCTCGTCGTCAACTGGCAGGCGCCCGCCGCGCGACCGTTCTACACGGCGACGCCGCAGACGCCACATGGCGTCCAGCAGCGGCGCCGCTTCCGCGCCGAGGGCCGCCGGCTGACCGACATCTCCGACGAGTCGCTCGACGGCAGCGCGGTCGAGGGGGCGAGCGTCTCCGACTTCCTGCTCGAGGAGCTCGAGCGCCGCCGCGACGTCCGGATGCGCGACATCGTCGCCACCATCCAGTCGGATCAGTACCGGCTGATCACGGCCGAGCCCGAGGGTGCCCTGGTCGTACAGGGCGGGCCGGGCACCGGCAAGACCGCGGTCGGCCTGCATCGGGCGTCCTGGCTCCTTTATACGCATCGCGAGCGGCTGCGGCGGGTGCTCGTCGTCGGCCCCAACCCGACCTTCATGGACTACGTCTCGCACGTCCTCCCGACGCTCGGGGAGGAGGCGGTCGAGCAACGGGCCGTGACCGAGCTCCTCGACGGGATCGAGGCCGGCCGCGACGAGGAGCCGGACGTGGCGCGGCTCAAGGGCGATCCGCGGCTGCGCGAGGTGGTGGCGCGCGCGGTCGAGATCGCGGTCGTGCCCGCGCCGGAGGAGCTTTATGCACGGATCGACGGGATCTACGTGCGCGTGCGGGAGCGCGACGTTGCGGCATTGCTCGACGAGGCGCTCGAAGCGGGCGATCCGCTCGGGCTCGCGCGTGACCGGTTCCGCATGGCCGTGCTCCGCCGCTTCTACGAGCGCTACGGCGAGTTGCTCGGCCCGCGCGCGCTGCGCACCTTCGACGAGCTCGAGCGGGCGCTGCGGCGCGGCGGCTTCCTCACGCGCTGGCTCGACCGCGTCCTGCCGCTGCCGCAGCCCGAGAAGCTCGTGTCGCGGCTCCTCACCTCTCCGGCCGCCCTCGAGGCGGCGTCGGGCGGCGTGCTGGAGGACGACGAGCGCAAGCTCCTCCTCCGCGACCGGCCGCGCCGCATGTCCGAGCTGCGCTGGAGCGACCAGGACGTGCCGCTGCTCGACGAGGCGCGGACGCTGCTCGCGGGTGCGCCGCGCTCGTATGGGCACGTGATCGTGGACGAGGCGCAGGATCTCTCGCCGATGCAGCTGCTCGCCATCTCTCGCCGGGCGGTCGACGGCTCGCTCACGATCCTCGGCGACGTCGCGCAGGCGACCGGGCCCGTTGTCTACCGGCGCTGGCAGGAGCTCCAGCCGTATCTGCCGGACGAGGCCGAGATGGAGATCGAGGAGCTGCGCCACGCCTACCGCGTCCCGGCCGAGATCATGGACTTCGCCCTCCCTCTCCTCGACCGGATCGCGCCGGAGGTCGAGCCGCCGCTCGCGTACCGCAAGGGCGGCGACCCGCCGAGGCTCGTCCACGTCGAAGAAGAGGAGCTAATGGCCGCGGCACTGCGCGAGACCGCGGCACTCGCCGAGCTCGACGGGCTGCTCGCCGTGATCGTGCCCCGTTCGCTCGCAGGTTCTCTGCCGCCGGGCGAGCTCTTCGACGAGATCTCTGTTCCGGTGCTCACGCCGCGGCAGGCGAAAGGCCTCGAGTTCGACCACGTAGTCGTCGTCGAGCCGGCGGCCGTGGCCGATGACGGCGACCGCGGTCTGCGCGAGCTCTACGTCGCGCTCACGCGACCGACCAAGACGCTCGTCGTCGTCCACGCTCGGCCGCTGCCCGAGCCGCTCGCCTGCTGATGCATGTCCCCGACGTGCACGGTGTCGAGAAGGGGCGTATCAGGGCGCTCGTACCCCTCGCAGGCGCCCGCGTCCTCGACGTCGGCTGCGGCGAGGGTCGCCTGACGGGGTTCGCGGCTGCAAGGGCCGCGAGCGTCTACGCGTTCGATCCGGACGAAGAGCGCCTCGAGAGAGCCCGAGCGGGATCGGACACCGAGCACGTGCGCTTCGGCGTGCACGGCGTGGAGGCGCTCGACGTCGAGCAGGAGACGTTCGACCTCGCGCTCTGCGGTTGGTCGCTCTGATGCGTCGCGCCGGAGGGCGTGGTCGACGCCCTGAGCCGCCTCCAGGCCGCGCTTGTGCCGGGTGGCGTCCTCGTCGACACGCAACCGGTCAGCTTGCGGCTGCCGGTCGCTCTCGACGAGGAGCCGATCGGCGAGCTCGAGGACGATCGGTGGCTCGAGATGGTCGCTGCCGTCGACGCCGAGGTCGACAAGGCGCTCGCGGCCGGGCTGTTCGAGCTTCGCCACGAGGAGCGCTACGGGATCGTCCACGAGTTCGACTCGGGCGACGAGTGCCTCGACGTGGTCGACTCCTGGGCCGGCACCACCGTCCCCGCCACCGTCGCGGCACGCCTCGAGGGCGCTTCGGTGCGCACGACCGTCGAGCACGATGTCCGGCTCCGCCTCTACCGGCGGCCCAGACGAATCGGGACGCCTCGATAGACTCGCGCACGTGGCGTACCCGGCCTAGTTGATCCGCCCTCATCTCGCTGCCGAGGCCGATCCGCATCGGCAGCCGACACCTGGATCGACTAGGAGGAACCCATGACCACAAGCCCTCTCTACGAGCCCACGGAGTTCGAGCCCCTGATCGACGAGCCGTGGGAGCCCGCGCGCGTCGAGGACGCAATCGCCGCGATCGTCTCGGACGCAGACGCGGCGTTCGATGCCGACGCGCTCTGGCCCGTGCACGAGTGGGACGCGTGGATTTACAGCCGCAGCATCGAGCAGCCGCTCAAGGTTCTCTACGGCGGCGCCGCAGGGATGGCCTGGGGACTCGACGCACTTCGCCGCGGCAACCGCGCCGAGACGACACTCGATCTCGCCCGCGTCGCGCTACGCGCGTTGGAGCGCGAACGCGCAGAGCCGGATGCCACCGCGGACGAGCACTATCGGCCCGGATCCCTGCTCGACGGCGAGACGGGACCGCTGCTCGTCGCCTTCCGGCTAACTTCCGATGCCACGATCGCGGACGATCTGCACGCGCTCGTCCGCGGCAACGTCGTCAACCCCACCGACGACATCAGCTGGGGCGTACCCGGGACCCTACTCGCGGCACTGGCGGTGCACGAATGGACGGGGGAGCGCCGCTGGTTGGACGCGGCGCACGATTCGGCGGAGGCTCTCCGGGCGCGCCGCGGCGAGGACCGGCTCTGGCGACAGGACGACGACTACAGCGGCCTCGGCACGCTCCACGGCGCGGCCGGCAATACGCTCGCTCTACTCCGGCTCGAGCCGGAAGACGGCCTCGCGCGGGAGACCGCGGACGTTCTCGCCCGGCACGCCGTCCGCGAGGGCGGCCTCGCCAACTGGCCCGGAGCGACAGGCCGGCCGCTCGTCCGGCAGCGGGACGGCCGTGCCTGTCTCCAGTGGTGCACGGGAGCGCCCGGCGTGCTGGCGGGCGCATGGGATTACCTCGACGAAGACCTCGTGCTCGCCGGCGCCGAGCTCGTCTGGCGGGCGGGTGCGCACGGTGACGAGAAGGGTCACGGCCTCTGTCACGGCACCTCGGGCAACGGCTTCGCGCTCCTCAAGGCATTCGCGCGCACCGGCGACGAGCGCTGGCTCCAGCGCGCCCGGCGCTTTGCCGTTCATGCGCTGAGTCAGGCGGAACGGATCTCCGCCGCGAACGGTTGTCGCCGCTACTCGCTCTTCACCGGCGACGTCGGCACTGCGCTCTTCGCCGCGGCCTGTCTCGACGCCGACCCCCGCTTCCCGATCGTGGACGTCATGTAGAGCGGCGGTCGGGAAAGAGCAGGCTGTAGCCGTAGCGCCGCACGGGGCGCTCGTAGCGGAGGGAGACGAGGTCGAGGTACGCGCGCATGCGCAGGTCGCGCTTCAGCTGCTGCCACTGCCGGAAGTACTTCTCGTTGGCCCCGCCCTCGACCGGCTCGCTCGGGGGGATCGGGTCGAGTCCGAGGAACCGGAAGATCCCGTCCAGTACGCCCGCGGGGTCGCGGACGAGCTGCTCGTATGTGAGGACGTGCACGCGCTCGAGGTTCTCCCGGTCCGCTTCGAAGAGTGCGTGGCAGCGGAGCCAGTGCTCGAACATCCGGTCGTAGCGCCGGGTACCGCGCCAGCGCGCGGTCGGGATCGAGACCGGAATCGGATGCCGGACGATCACGACGAACGCCGAGTCGGGGAAAAGCGCCTGCAAGAAGCGTGTTTTGAGCAGATTCGGCGGCGACTTCTCCAGCAGCAGCGGGCGGGAGAGGTCCCAGTGCGGCGACCACTCCTCGAACAGCTTCCGCGCGCTCGCCTCGGAGGCGAGCGGCGACGACTCCGTCAGGTGCGACTCGGGCGCGAAGCCGAACCGGCCGGGGCCGCCGTACTCTTTCGCCGCGGGATAGACGCTCTGGAGGTGCTGCCCCTCGTCCGCCGGCACGCCGGTGTCCGCGAAGCCGCTGATCTCGGGGTGCGCGCCCAGCAGTCGCGCGAGCAGCGTCGTGCCGCTCCGGTGCAGGCCTGCGAGGAAGACGAAGCGGTGTGCCTCCACGGCGCGCAATCGTAGTGCTGCCGCTCAGGCCGACCACCGTCGGTTAGCGTCGAGCGGGTGCGCACGCGTCTCCTCGGCGAGGGAGGACCGGAGGTCTCGGTCGTCGGCCTCGGCACGAACAACTTCGGCGGCCGGATCGATTACGAACAGTCGCTGGCGGTGATCGACGCCGCGCTCGACGCCGGCGTCACGCTGATCGACACCGCCGACATCTACAGCCAGGGCAAGAGCGAGGAGTTCATCGGCCGCGCGCTCGAGGGGCGGCGCGACCGTGTCCTGATCGCGACGAAGTTCGGCAGCGAGATGGACGAGCGCCCGGAGGAGCGGCGCGGCAAGCCGGACTACGTCAAGTGGGCCGTCGAAGGCTCGCTACGCCGGCTGCGCACCGACGTGATCGACGTCTACCAGATGCACAGGCCCGATCCCGGGACGCCGATCGAGGAGACGCTCGGCGCGCTCAGCGAGCTCGTCCACCAGGGCAAGGTGCGCTGGATCGGCTCCTCGAACTTCTCCGCGGAGCAGATCGAGACCGCCGAGGAGGTCTCGCGCGGCGCAGGCCTCCACCGCTTCGTCTCGGCGCAGAACCACTACTCGCTCGTCGAGCGCGAAGCCGAGGACGAGGTGCTGCCCGCCTGCGAGCGGCTCGGCATCGGCTTCCTCCCGTACTTCCCGCTCGCGAGCGGGCTGTTGACCGGCAAGTACCGGCGCGGCGAGGAGGCGACCGAGGGACGGCTCGCGGGACGCGAGATCCCCGAGGAGCGCTGGGACCGCCTGGAGGCGCTTCAGCGCTACGTGGACGAGCGCGAGGTCTCTCTGCTGGACGTCGCGATCGGCGGGCTGCTCGCGATGCAGGCGGTTTCCTGCGTGATCGCAGGCGCGACGAAACCCGAGCAGGTGCGCGCGAATGTCGCCGCCGGCGCCTGGGAGCCGACTCCCGAGGACATCGAGACACTTCGTGCGCTCCGGAGAGGAGCGGGCTGATGCCGCGGTATCTGATCTCGTTCGATGCCCACGCGATGGATCACATTCCCGAGGAGGACATGCCCGCCGTGGGAGAGGCTGCGCACGAGGTGGCGCAGCAGGCCATGGACGCGGGCGTGTGGGTGTTCGGCGGCGGGCTGGAGAGCCAGAAGGCGGGCCTCGTGTCCACTGACGGCACGGTCACCGAGGGTTCGTACCCGGAGGCCATCGGCGGGTTCTGGGTTGCCGAGGTGGCGTCAAGGGACGAGGCACTGGAATGGGCGGCGAAGACCGCCGCCGCTTGCCGCTGCGCCCAGGAGGTCAGGGAGTTCATGCCTGACCCGGCCGTAGGAAACTGAAGGACGCTCGCGCCGCGTCAGCCGCTCGGTCTTCTCAGGCGGCCGCAACGTCGCCGAGCCGGTAACGGAGATCGTTGAGCCGGTCGTGCCAGTCGTCTGAGAGGGCGGCGACGCACTTCATCGACCGGCACGCGAGGTCGACGAGCTCGGTGGGTGGGATGCCGTGCTGCTCCGCCCATTCGCGGTCCTCCGGCGACAGGTCGTCGGACGGCTCCCCGGCCGTCGAGGCCACGAGCTCCGCGGCCCGCACCGCGCGCTCCGCGGTCTCGGCGTCCGGCGCGTCGCACGCTGCCGCGAGGGTCTCCTGCAGCGAACGCCAGCTTTCCATCACGGATCGAATTCCACCTGCTCGAAGAAACGAAGCACGGTGTGGCCCGGCCTGACGCGGTCCTGCACCTCGCGCAGCTCGTCGTCCGACACCTCCCCCAGTGCCCGCTTGACCGCGAGCCACGGGAGGTTGAAGTCCTCCTGGATCATCATCGTCGAGATCCGGGGGTTGATCTCGATCACCTTCTCGCCCATGAACTGGATGCTGAAGAACCACTCGAG
>DATEPQ010000048.1:0-6473 GCA_035273125.1 Gaiellaceae bacterium | reverse complement strand
GTACGCGTCGCCGGGGAGGAGCTCCCACCGTTCTTCCTCGAGCGCCTGGAGGTACCGGTCGCGGATCCGGATCGCCTTCTGGACGTCGGCGGGCGAGAGTCCTCGCTTCAGGCGGGCCTCGCGCAGGCTCCCACCGATCTCAAACATGCCGCATTGTCCCGGACCTCGTCCGCTTACGCGAGTGCCGGGTCCCGCCTCGCGGCGCGAGCCAGGTCGGTCAGCTCCTCGAGCGCGCCCCTCGCCTCGGCTGCGTCGCGATCCCGCAGCGTCGCGTGAACCGATCGCCCGGCGGTGTCAACGTGAACGCTCGCGAGGCGGAGCCGCCGCTGCACGGGCCCCTGCACGTGCCGGAGGCTCTGCACCTTCTCCAGCGGCACCCAGCTCGTGACGCGGCGCAACCGGCCGCTCGTCGTCGCTACACACGTCTCGCTGCGGCCCCAGCCGAGTGCCGGGTAGCGGAGCGGGCTCTTCCAGAAGACCCGGCGCGGCGGCGGCGACAGCTCGCGCGGCCGGTCGGGCAGGAGCCGATCGACGAGCTCCATCCCGACTGCGCGCCGGGCCACCGGCAGCAGCGCATGGAGCTGGCCGCGCTGGGCCTCGCCCTCGCCCTTCCGCCGCTGCTTGCCGGCGACGTCGACTTCGAGCCGGCACCAGCCGAGCGGTCGCCACAACGCCGGCTCGACGAGGCGCACGGCCTGCACGCGGCCGGGCCGGATCACCTCGGCCGTCAGGGCGACGAGCCCACCGCGCAGATGAAGGCCGTCCGAGCCCTCCGCGACCGTAAGCCCGTACTGCTGGTTGAACCGGCGCCAGACGAACGTGATCATCGTCAGCGCCCAGACGAAGCCGCCTCCGCCCAACAGGTCGCCCACCCGATGAGGAGAGAGGGCGAAGCCCACGAGCAGGCCGATCAGAACGACGACGATCCACCAGTTCTCGAGCAGGATGGAGGCGACGAGCGGGGCGGTCCCGACGGTGGCGAGGACGTGCTGTTCCGCCTCGGCCGATTCCTGCCCGGATTCGGCGGCCGGGAGCTCCTCGTCGACACGCGCCCCGCGCGCCAGAGCGAGCAGCTGGTCGCGCAGCGGTTCGACCTCGTGCTCGGCGACATAGGCGAGCCGGGCGGTCGCGCCGCTCGATCCCGCCATCCGCAGGCGCAGCTCGGCCACCCGGAACATCCGCGCCAGCCCGGGCCGCACGACGTCGATCGCCTGAACCTGCGCGAGTGGGAAACGCAGCGACTGGCGACGCAGCAGCCCGGTCTCGATCCGCAGGTCGTCGTCGTCGATCCGCCAGCGCGTGACGAGCCACGAGACGAAGCCCGCGAGCGCGATGACTCCGACGACCACGAACTGAGGGATCTCGTTGCCGAGCGTGTCGCCGCCGAACGCGATCGGGATCAGGACGATGAAGATCGCGATCGTCGCGCGCCCGCCCCGTACCACGGGCGAGAGGGGATGCAGGCGCTGCCAGCCCTCGGGCCGCGGAGTACTACTCACAGCCCGGCCGCCTGCGCCTCGCCGAGCTCGGCCAGGCTGTCGCGCAGGCGGGCGGCCTCCTCGCGCTCCAGCCCCGGGATGCGGGCGTCGGTTGCGGCCGCCGCCGTGTGCAGTCGCACCGTCGCCAGGCCGAAGGAGCGCTCGAGCGGACCCGCCGTCACGTCGATGAACTGCATCCGGCCGTATGGGACGACCGAGAGGCGGGCGAACATGACCCCGCGCCGGATGAGCAGATCGTCCTCGCGCTCCGCATAGCCCCACGAGCGGTAGCGGCGGCCGACGAAGCGCAGCAGGATCGCGCCGGCCGCGAGTGAACCGGCCGCCAGCGCGTACGCCACGCTGTTTCCGTCCGACGTTGCCCCTGCGACAGCGAGCAGGACGGCCGCCACGAGGGACGACACACCGACCTCCAGGCGGCGCAGAGTGAGAAGTTGCCGCGAGGGCGTCCGCCACTCTTCCGGTTCAACACCCACCGCGATGGACCCAGCCGGGCTCGAACCGGCGACCTTCGCGCTGCCAGCGCGACGCTCTCCCAGCTGAGCTATGGGCCCCTGGGGCGTCCAGTGTAGCCGCCTAGACTCGAAGGTATGAGCCACGAGAGCGCCGAGCTCCTCCTGCGCGGCTACCACGCGTTCGTCGACGGGGACTTCGAGGCGATGGCGACGATGCTCGATCCCGACGTCGAGTGGGTTCCTGCCGGAGAGTCCGAAGCGATCGTGATCAGCCGCGATCGTGTCCTCGAGGTCGTGGCGGATCGCGCCGCCGAGAACTACCACGTGGTCGTCGATCGCGCCATCGGGCTCGCCGACCGCGTCGTCGTCAGCATGCGCTTCTCGCGGATCGAGCTCGATCCCTCCGACGAGCGGCCGTTACAGAGCCGCCGCTCGTATCTCCTCGGCCGCTGGGCCGCCGTCGTGCACACGCGCGACGGCCGGGTCGTGCGCGTGGAGGAGCACCCGCATCTCGAGGCGGCTCTCGAGGCTGCGGGACTCGACGCTGAGTAGCTACAATTCCGATACCTACTACAGCTTGGAGTGTGAGTCTACCTTGACCGATCTGCTGCTCGTCCCGCTCGAAGACACCGTTGTCTTCCCGGGCATGAACGTCACCCTCACCGTTGACGTCGGTGACGAGGACCGTGTCGTCCTCGTGCCGCGCCACGAGAGCGAGTACGCCGCCGTCGGCACCGTCGCCGAGGTGACCGACCGCGTCCGGATCCCCGGCGGCGGTCGCGCGGTCAGCCTCGAAGGCCTGCATCGCGGCGTCATCGGCGCCGCCCACAGCGATGCGCTCGGCCGCCTGCGCGCCGAGGTGGAGGAGCGGCCCGACGAGAACCCGCCACCCGTGCAGACGCGCGAGCTCGAGCGCGAGTACCGCGCGGTCGTGGAGGAGATCCTCGACCTGCGCGGCGCCGACGACCGCATCCGCGAGTTCCTGCGCGCGATCACCGAGACCGGTGCGCTCGCCGACACGTGCGCCTACGCGCCGGACATCACGTTCGCGCAGCGCGTCGAGCTGCTCGAGACGCTCGACGTCGTCGAGCGGTTGCAGCTCGCCCTCGAGCTCCAGCGCGAGCGCCTCGTCGAGTTGCAGGTCCGCCGCCGCATCCGTGACGACGTGGAGGAGGGTGCGCAGAAGCAGCAGCGCGAGTGGTTCCTCCGCCAGCAGATGAACTCGATTCGCAAGGAGCTCGGCGAGGACGAGGGCTCCGTCGTCGACGAGTATCGGACGAAGATCGAGGAAGCGGAAATGCCCGAGGACGTGCGCGCGCAGGCCGAGCGCGAGCTGCGGCGCCTCGAGACGATGGGCGAGGCGAGCGGCGAGGCCTCGATGATCCGCACCTACCTCGACTGGCTGATCGCCGTCCCGTGGTCGAAGCGGAGCGACGAGACGCTCGACCCGCAGGGGGCGCGCGAGGCGCTCGACACGGACCACGCGGGCCTCGACGACGTCAAGGACCGCATCGTCGAGTACCTCGCGGTGCGCAAGCTCCGCCAGGACCGCGGGATCCCGAACGACAAGCGCTCGGGCGCGATCCTGACCCTGATCGGACCGCCCGGAACGGGCAAGACGTCGATCGGCGAGTCGGTCGCTCGCGCGCTCAACCGCGAGTTCGTGCGCATGTCGCTCGGCGGGATTCGCGACGAGGCCGAGATCCGCGGTCACCGGCGCACGTACATCGGCTCGCTGCCGGGCCGGCTCGTGCGTGCACTGCGCGACGCCGGGACGATGAACCCGGTGATCCTCCTCGACGAGGTGGACAAGGTCGGCGCCGACTGGCGCGGCGATCCGTCCGCGGCGCTGCTCGAGGTGCTCGATCCCGCGCAGAACCACTCGTTCCGCGACCACTACCTCGACGTGGAGCTCGACCTCTCCGAGGTCTTCTTCATCGCGACCGCGAACGTCGCCGACACGATTCCCGGGCCGCTGCTCGATCGGATGGAGGTCATCCGCTTCGACGGCTACACGGTCGACGAGAAGACGGCGATCGCGCGCGGCTACCTCTGGCCGCGGCAGGTGGAGCGGAACGGGCTGCGGGAGGACGAGGTCGCGATCTCGGACGAGACTCTCCAGCTCGTCGTCGCCGAGTACACGCGCGAGGCGGGCGTCCGCCAGCTCGAGCGCGAGCTCGGCACGGTTCTGCGCAAGACCGCGACGCGCATCGCAGCGGGCCAGGTCGAGGCGCCGGTCGAGGTCGACGTCGACGTCGTGCGGGACGCGCTCGGCCGCCAGAAGTTCTTCCAGGAGGCGGCGGAGCGAACGGCGGTTCCCGGGGTCGCCACCGGGCTCGCCGTGACCGGCACCGGCGGCGACGTCCTCTTCGTCGAGGCGACGTCGATGGACGGCTCCAACGGCGAGCTCGTCCTGACGGGCCAGCTCGGCGACGTGATGAAGGAGTCGGCGCGGATCGCGCTCTCCTACGTCCAGTCGCACGCGGACGAGCTCGGGATCGACCACGATGCCTTCCAGGGGCGGTCCTTCCACGTGCACGTCCCGGCGGGCGCGATCCCCAAGGACGGGCCGAGTGCCGGGATCACGATGACGACCGCGCTCGCGTCGCTCCTCTCCGAGCGCCCGGTGAAGCACACGGTCGGCATGACCGGCGAGGTCACGCTGCAGGGACGCGTGCTGCCCATCGGGGGCCTGAAGCAGAAGGTGCTCGCCGCGCACGCCGCAGGGCTCACCGACGTGATCATCCCCGAGCGGAACCGCGCCGATCTCGACGATGTCCCGCAGGACGTGCGCGAGGCCATGCGTTTCCACCCGGTGATGACCCTCGGCGAGGTGCTCGACCTGGCGCTCGAGCCGAAGGCGAAGCCGAGCCTCCACGCCGTCTGATGCGCTGCCGCAACTGCCGGCCGCTTCCCGAGGAGGTCGCCCGCGCGGCGGATCTCCTCGGGCGGCGGTGGGCGCTCGCAATCCTCTGGGCGGCCGCCGAGGCGGGCGCCGTCCGCTTCAACGAGTTCGAGCAGACGCTCGAGGGCATTCCCCCGCGCACCCTCGCGGCGCGTCTCACGGAGCTCGAGGAGGCGGGAGTGCTCGAGCGGCGTGTCTTCGACTCGCGCCCGCCGCGCGTCGAGTACCGGCTGACGGAGACGGGGCGGCGGCTCCGCTACGTGGTGGAGGCGCTCAACGCCTTCGCCGCGAGCGCCTAGGCCGGAGCCATCGCGGCGATCTCGCGCTCACGTGCCAGACGCTCGAGGGCCTGCGTCTCGATCTGGCGCACGCGCTCGCGGGTGAGGCCCATCTCGCGGCCGATCGTCTCCAAAGACTTCGGGTCCTGATCGCCGTCCAGGCCGTAGCGGAGCTTGATCACCTGCTGCTCGCGCTCCGGGAGCTTCGCGACCGCGTTGCGCAGCAGGTGCTCGCTGAGCCCGACGACGACCTCCTCCTCGACGTCGCTCTTGTCCGTGGCGACGATGTCGCCGAACGCCGTGTCGCCCTCGTCCCCGAGCGGCTTGTCGAGGCTCGCCACCGCCCGCGCGGCCGCGCGCACCTCGCGGACGTGCTTGAGGGAGAGCTTCGCGGTCTTCGCGACCTCCTCGTCCGTCGGCGGCCGCTCGAGCTTGAGCGTCAGCTCCCGCTCGGCGCGCGCGATCTTCTGCTCGCGCTCGACGATGTGGACCGGGATCCGGATCGTGCGCGACTTGTTCGCGACGCCGCGCTGCACTGCCTGCCGGATCCACCAGGTCGCGTAGGTCGAGAACTTGTAGCCACGGCGCCAGTCGAACTTCTCGACCGCGCGGATCAGCCCGATGATCCCCTCCTGGATCAGGTCGAGCAGCGAGAGCCCGTGCCCCTGGTACTTCTTCGCGATCGAGACCACGAGGCGGAGGTTCGAGTTGATCATCTTGTCCTTTGCCTGCCGGTCACCGCGCTCGATCAGCTTCGCCAGCTCGACCTCCTCGGCGGCCGTCAGCAGCGGGTAGCGGCCCGCCTCGTTGAGGAACAGCTGGAGTGAGTCGGTCGTCATCGCGGCGACCGTCTCGTTCGAGAAGTGCGTCTCGGTGACGTCGGGCAGGCTGCAGTCGTCCGTCAGCTCGATTCCGCGCTCCTCGAACTGCTCGTAGAGCGCCGACACCTCCTCCTCGTCGAGATCGAGCTCGGTCACCGCCTGGGTGAACGCGGACAGGTTGACGCACCCCGCCTCGTCGGCGTGCTCCATCAGGGCGCGCAGCTGATCGTGGCTCATGGCGTTGCTATTGCCCCCCTTCCCCGTTCGATAACGCGATCGGATTCGAGGCCGCATCCCTGGGTAGAATCAGCCGTGTGAAGGGGCCAGACACCCTCTGGGAGCTCATCTTCATCATGGTGATCCTCAAGATCCCCATCGCATATCTCTGCTACGTGGTTTGGTATGCGATCAAGGCGGAGCCGCGGGGACGCGGCGGCGCGGCCGGAGTTCGCGTGGTCCCGGACGATCCGCTGCCGGGCAACGACCGCCTGCACCGTCGCTCGCGCCGCCGGCCGCCG
>DATEPQ010000047.1:0-13609 GCA_035273125.1 Gaiellaceae bacterium | reverse complement strand
GATGTTGGGCTCGAAGCCGAGGATCGGGCCCATCTGGTTCAGATCGAGCGCTTTGCCCTGCGGCAGCCCTTCCTTGATGTCCGTGAGGACGACGTCCGCGTAGTCGCGCGCCGCGAGGATGTGCGCGGCGGTCGCGCCCGTGGCGCCCGCGCCGACGATCGTGATCTTCCTTCTCATACGGCTACTTCCGCCTCCAGTTTCTCGATGACCGCGTCTGCGACCTCGCTCGTTCCTACGGCCGTGGGGTCGTCACGGGTTGGCTTCATGTCGTAGGTCACGCTCTCGCCCTCCGCGATCACCGCGGCGATCGCCTGCTCGAGCCGGTCGGCGGCCATGCGCTCGTCGAGGTGGCGGAGCATGAGGACGCCCGACAGCATCTGCGCGATCGGGTTGACCTTGTTCTGGCCGGCGTACTTCGGCGCGGAGCCGTGCGTCGGCTCAAAGACCGCGACCGTCTCGCCGTAGTTCCCGCCGGGAGCCACGCCGAGCCCGCCGATCATCCCGGCGGCGAGGTCCGAGAGCACGTCGCCGTACAGGTTCGGCAGCACCAGGACGTCGTACTCCTCCGGCCGCTGCACGAGCTGCATGCACATGTTGTCCACGATCCGGTCGTCGAACTCGACGTCGACGTTCTCGGCCGCGACCTCACGGGCGACCTGCAGCCAGAGCCCGTCGGTGAACTTCATGATGTTGGCCTTGTGCACGGCCGTGACCTTGCGGCGGCCATTGCGGCGTGCGTAGTCGAAGGCAAACTCGAAGATGCGGCGCGTGCCGGTGACGGAGATCGGCTTGATCGAGATCCCGGCATCGTTGTGGCGGAACCGGCCGCCGCGCTGCTCGATCCACTCGATCAGCTCGGCCGCGTCCGGTGTCCCCTGCTCGTACTCGATTCCGGCGTAGAGGTCCTCGGTGTTCTCGCGCACGATGATCAGGTCGATGTCCTCGAACCGCGTGCGGACGCCCGGATAGCTCTTGCACGGCCGCACCTGCGCGTACATGTCGAGCTCCTTCCGGAGCGCGACGTTGACGGAGCGGAAGCCGCCGCCGACGGGCGTCGTGATCGGTCCCTTCAGGGCCACGCCGGTCTCGCGGATCGCGTCGAGGACGTCGGGAGGCAACGGATTGCCGCCGTGCCGGTCCATAACATCCGCGCCCGCCTCGCGCACGTCCCATTCGAGCTCGGCGCCGGTTGCCTCGAGAACGCGGCGCGTCGCCTCTGTCAGCTCCGGCCCCGTGCCGTCACCGGGGATGAGGACGACCCTGTGCGCCATCGCGGGCGAGCGTAGCGAAGCGGCCGTTACGCTCGGGCCGTGAACCTCGCGGAAGCAGCGGCCCAGGCCGACGAGCTCGCCGAGAACGGATCGGCGCAGGAGCTCGCGTCCCTCCGGACGGAGTGGGACGACGAGCTCGAGGCGGCTGCGCGCAGCGCCGACTTCCGGGAGCGCGCGCTGGCGTTTCGCGCGGTCGGCATGTTCCGCTGGCGGGCCAAGGAAGAGCTGCTGCGACGCGGTCTCGACGACGGGAGCCCCGCGGCGCGCGGTTCGGCGCTGCTCTCGCTCGAGCTTCTCTCCCGCGACCATCCGAGCACGGTCAACTCGGTGCGACCGCTCTTGCACAAGATGCTGGCGGACGAGGACGAGAACCCGGCGGTGCGCCGGCTCGCGGTGCTGGTGCTGAAGAACGGCTCTGCCCCGCGGGACACGATCGTGCTCCTCGAGGGTCTCGCCGCGGACGACGAGGCGGACGCGGACCTACGCAAGGCAGCCGGAACGGTCGCTCAGAGCCTGAAGCGAAGAGCTCAGGACAAGCGGTAGCGGGTCAGCCCGCGCAAGAACTGCAGACGCGAGCCTGAATCTCGCGCCCGCAAGACGGGCAAACGCGCCGCCGGCGTCGCCGCTCGAGTGCGCTCTTCTGGAGGCCTGCGGTGACCATGAGCCAGGCAGCCGCGAGAGTGCTGACGGCGGCGATTGCGACGTGGGGATCGAGGTGCATGCCTACTTCCTTGCTCTCGTTGCGTCCTTCAAACGGCGCGCATGCGGGTGCGCCTGGAAATACAACTCGCGCCGCCTGCGATCGGATACGTGCGTGTACAGCTCGGTCGTTGCCAGATCGGCATGCCCGAGCATTTCCTGGACAGCCCGGAGATCGGCGCCTCCCTCGAGCAGGTGCGTGGCGAACGAGTGGCGCAGGAGGTGCGGATGGATGCGCTCGGGCTCCAGCCCTGCCTTCCCGGCCAGGCCGCGGAGGATGAGAAACACGCCCGCACGGGTCAACGGCCCCCCGCGCGCATTGAGGAACAGCTCCTGCCGGTGATGCCGATCGAGGAACGGACGGCCGCGCGAGAGGTAACGGCGAAGCGCCTCCGCTGCCTCCCGCCCGATCGGGACCACGCGTTCCTTGCTTCCCTTGCCGAAGGCCCGAACGAGCCGGTTCTCGAGATCGACGGACTGACGGTCGAGCGCGACGGCCTCGCTGACGCGCAGGCCGGCGCCGTAGAGGAGCTCGCCGAGCGCGCGGTCACGGAGGTGTCTCGGCGTCGTCCCGG
Source organism: Gaiellaceae bacterium (assembly GCA_035273125.1). Taxonomy (GTDB): domain Bacteria; phylum Actinomycetota; class Thermoleophilia; order Gaiellales; family Gaiellaceae; genus Palsa-739. Next base: position 11,064 of record DATEPQ010000047.1, on the reverse strand, counting down.
CGGCCGCATCGAGCAGGCGCTCGACCTCCGCCGGCGAGAGGGTGCGAGGCAGCGTCCGACGTCGCTTCGGCAGCTCCACGTTCGCCGCGGGGTTGTCTGCCCGCACGCCCAGCAGCACCTGATGCCGGAAGAAGGAGCGGACCGCGGCGATCCGCCGCGCGATGGTGGTCGGCGCGAGCCCGTCCGCGCGGAGCTGTGCGACGTAGCCGGCGAGGTCGTCGGAGCTCGCGTCCGCCGGCGAGCGGCCGAGCCAGTTGCCCAGGTGGGTGAGGTCGCGGCGGTACGCCTCGACGGTGCGCGGGGCGAGGCGCGCCGCGGCGAGGGCGAGGAAGCCCTCCACGGCCGGATCGTCCTTCTCCTTCTCGGCCACGCGCGCTGACTTCGGCCCGCGAGGCGCGACGCCTGCTCGAATGGGGCTGTGGAGCGCAGGCATGTAGTCATCTACGGCTTCGTCCAGGGTGTCGGATTTCGCTTCGGCGTCGAGCGGACGGCGAACTCGCGCGGTGTGGCCGGCTGGGTGCGGAACCGGCCCGACGGCGCGGTCGAGGCGGTCTTCGAGGGCGAGCGGGACGACGTCGAGGCCCTCGTCGAGTTCTGCCGCCGCGGCCCTCGAGGAGCCGGGGTCGAGCGGGTCGAGGTCGCGGAGGAATCACCGGAGGGGCTGGCCGGCTTCCAGGTCCGCTAGGAGCGCGGGTGCGAACGGTCGTAGACGCGGCGCAGGTGGCGCGGGTCGACGTGGCTGTAGACCTGCGTGGTCGAGAGCGAGCTGTGACCGAGCAGCTCCTGGATCGTGCGCAGGTCCGCTCCGCCGTCGAGGAGATGCGTCGCGAACGCGTGCCTGAGCCGGTGAGGGTGGGGGACGACGCGTCGCAGCGTGCTGGTGTCGAGACGCCGCCCGCGTGCGGAGAGGAAGAGCGCGTCGTTCGCTCCCGTCGCCAGCGCGGGCCGCGCCTCGCGCAGGTAGCGCGCGAGCCAGAGCGCGGCCTCCTCGCCGAGCGGCACGACACGCTCCTTGCCGCCCTTGCCGCGGCGGACGTGCACGAGCTCCTGCTCGAAGTCGACGTCGCCGAGGTCAAGGCCGACCGCCTCGGCGCTGCGCAGGCCGGCGGAGTAGACGAGCTCCACGAGCGCGCGGTTGCGCAGCGCCACCGGGCCTTCACCCTCGAGCGCCTCGAGCGTCTGCTCGATCTCGGCGGCGGCCGGGGCGTCGGGCAGGCGCCGTGCGCGATGTGGACCGAGACGGGCGTCCGGGACGCGTTCGGGCCCGAGTGCGTACCGGAGAAAGGCGCGCACCGCGGCCAGCTTGCGGCTGATCGTTGCGGGGGCGAGCTTCTTGCCGTGCCGCGCTCCGCCGAGCCACGACACGTAGTCGGCGAGGATGCGGACGTCGACCGCGCCGAGGCTCGTGCCGCGATCCTCGAGCCAGCCGCAGAACTCGCCGACGTCGTGGCCGTAGGCGCGCCGCGTCGCCTCGCCGAGCGCGGGAGAAGCGAGGAACCGATCGGCTGCCGCGCGAGCGTCCATCCAGGGACGGTTCGCCGGGCGTCGGGCCTTTCCCTTGCGCTAGCGTCAATTCCGTGATCGCGAAGCACGACGTGCTCGTCGTCGGCGCGGGCTGCGCTGGCATGCGCGCCGCGATCGAAGCCTACGACGCGGGCGCGGACGTCGCGATGATCTCGAAGCTCCATCCGACCCGATCGCACTCGGGAGCTGCCGAGGGAGGCATCAACGCGGCGCTCGGCAATGCGGCCGAGGACAACGCCGAGATCCACGCCTACGACACGGTCAAGGGCTCCGACTACCTCGGCGACCAGGACGCGATCGAGGTCTTCGCCGAGGAGGCGCCCGCCGACATCATCCAGCTCGAGAACTGGGGCGCGTTCTTCTCCCGCCGCGAGGACGGCAAGCTCGCGCAGCGCCCGTTCGGGGCAGCGGGCTCGCCACGCACCGTCTATGCCGCCGACATCACGGGACACGTCCTGATCCAGGTGCTCTGGGAGCAGGTCTGCAAGCGCGACATTCCGGTCTACGAGGAGTTCTTCGCCTGGCAGCTCGTCGAGCACGAGGACCGCTGCCAGGGCGTGATCTGCTGGGACCTGCTGCACGGCGGGCTCAAGACGATCGGCGGCAAGACCGTCGTGCTCGCGACCGGCGGCGCGGGCCGGCAGTACCGCGTCACGACGAACGCGTACGCCTGCACCGGCGACGGGATGGCGATGGCCCTCCATGCCGGCCTCCCCCTGAAGGACATGGAGTTCATGCAGTTTCACCCCACCACGCTCTATCCGACCGGGATCCTGCTCACCGAGGGCTGCCGCGGCGAGGGCGCGTATCTCATCAACAAGGACGGCGAGCGCTTCATGAAGCACTACGCGCCGAACGCGCTCGAGCTCGCCTCGCGCGACGTCGTCTCCCGCTCGGAGCAGACCGAGATCGACGAGGGGCGCGGCATCGAAGGCAGCATCCTTCTCGACATGCGTCACCTCGGAGCCGAGCGGATCATCGAGCGCCTGCCGGGCTCGCGGGAGCTCTCGATGGTCTATGCGGGCGTCGACCCGATCTACGATCCCGTGCCGGTGCGGCCGGGCGCGCACTACCACATGGGCGGCATCGAGACCGACAACGACGGCGCGACGGAGATGACCGGCCTGTATGCGGCCGGCGAGTGCGCGTGCGTCTCGATCCACGGAGCCAACCGGCTCGGCGGCAACTCGCTGATGGAGACGATCACCTTCGGTCGGCGTGCCGGTCGCTCCGCCGCGGAGTGGGCGCTCTCGCATACGACGGTGGAGGTGCCGGAGGCGGCCGAGCGCGATGCCGAGGCGAAGCTCAAGGAGCTGCTCGACCGCGAGGACGGCGAGCGGCCCTGGAAGCTGCGCGAGGAGCTCGGTACCTCGATGCTCGAGAACTTCGCTGTCTTCCGCCGCGAGGAGCAGATGACGAACCAGATCGAGATCATCGAGGGGCTCCGGGAGCGGTATCCGAACGTCTACGTCGAGGACAAGGGCGAGGTCTTCAACAGCGATCTCACGCAGGCCATCGAGCTCGGGAACATGCTCGACACGGCCCTCTGCATGGTCACCGCCGGCCTCGTGCGGAAGGAGAGCCGCGGCGCCCACGCGCGTCCGCACGACTACCCGACCCGCGACGACGAGAACTTCCTCCACCACTCGATCACGCGGTGGAAGGACGGAGCCATCGACCTCTCCAAGTCCGAGGTCCGCTTCACGAAATGGGAGCCCCAGGAGAGGAAGTACTGATGAAGGTCGGCCTCAAGATCTGGCGCTACGACTCCGCTACCGGCGACCGCGCGCTCAAGGAGTACGAGATCGAGGCGCCCGAAGAGGCGACGCTCCTCGACTGTCTCGACATCGTCAAGGACCGCCACGACGGCTCGCTCGCCTACCGCAAGAGCTGCCGGATGATGATCTGCGGCTCGTGCGGCATGCGGATGGACGGTGCCGCGGTGCTCGCCTGCAAGACCCGGATGTACGACATCGCGCAGGAGGGCCGCGTCCCGGTCATCTCCGCGATGGGGAACCTGCCGATCGTCAAGGACCTCGTCGTGGACATGGATCCCTTCTGGTCGAAGTTCAAGGCGATGTGGCCGTGGCTCGAGCCCGGCTACGACCGCCCGGACGACGGCCGCGAGTACCGGATCTCGCAGGAGCGGATGAACGTGATCCACAAGGAGGCGCTCTGCATCAACTGCGGCTGCTGCGTCTCGGAGTGCAACGCCATGGAGTCGGATCCCGAGTTCCTCGGCCCGCAGGCCCTCGCCAAGGGAATGCGCTTCGTCGGCGACCCGCGCGACGGCGCGACCGTCGAGCGGCTCGAGCGCTACAACCGCGAGCACGGCATCTGGGACTGCACGCGCTGTTACTTCTGCAACGAGCGCTGTCCGAAAGGCGTCGATCCGCGCGACGCGATCGCGAAGCTCGGCGCCGAGTCGATCCGCCTCGGGGTCGACCGCGACATGGGCGCGAAGCACGCGAAGTGGTTCGTCCGCTCGGCCGAGACCACGGGCTGGCTGCGCGAGGAGGAGCTGATCCCGAAGACGCAGGGCTACGTCTCCGCGATCAAGCAGCTCAAGTTCGGCGCCAGCCTCGCGCGCCACGGCAAGGTGCGCCCGGTGCCGATTCCGCACGTAGCTCGGGACGTGAACGAGGCGCGCAACCTCCGGAAGGTCGTGCAGGAGCAGGACCGCGACGGAGCGCTCGGGATCGTCCAGGGCGAGCGCGCGCTCGCGCGGCTCGCGCACGGCGGCGGGAGCGAGTCGCTCGAGGAGATCTACGCGCGTCCGGGCGCTGCGCCTCGGCCGTTCTTGCCGGGTGAAGGCTCCGCGCAGGGACAGGGCTCGCTCACCCAGGCAGACGTGACACCGGGCCAGGAACCGACGAAGAAACGAGGCGAGGAGTGAGCACGACGGAACCGGCGACGAAGCGGGTCGCCTACTACAAGGGCTGTCTCGCGTCGCTCTCCGCGAAGGAGCTCGACAGCTCGACGAAGGCGCTCGCGCCGATGATCGGGCTCGAGCTCGTGGAGCTCGAGTCGGTGACGTGTTGCGGGGCGGGCGACATCCACGAGGCCGAGCCCGACTACTACCTCCACCTCAACGCTCGGATCCTCGCGTACGCCGAGGCGACCGGCTGCGACATGCTCATGACGGTCTGCAACGTCTGCACGCTCAACCTGCGCCAGGCGAACTTCATGCTCCAGGGCGACGAGGCGCTGCTCGCGCGGGTGAACGAGAACCTCGCGACGGTCGGCGTCCCGGCGTACTCCGGCAAGGTCGACGTGCGGCACTTCCTCTGGGAGATCGCAGAGGGCGAGGGCTACGAGGCGCTGAAGCAGGTCGCACACCGCGGGCTCAAGGGGCTAAAGGTCGCGCCGTTCTACGGCTGCCAGATCCTGCGGCCGTCCAAGCTCATGGGCTTCGAGGACCCTGACCGGCCGTGGTCGCTCGAGCGGATCATCGAGGCCTGCGGGGGCGAGGCGGTCGACTATCCGGCGAAGGTCAAGTGCTGCGGCTTCCCGATCATCGCCGCACGCGAGGAGACGGCGCTCGGGGAGGTCATCCAGCCGATCGAGCAGGCGATCGAGGCCGGCGCCGACGTGATGGTCACGCCGTGCCCGCTCTGCCACCTCTCGCTCGATGCCTGGCAGCAGAAGCTCGAAGCCTCGACGGGTCGGACCTTCAAGATGCCGGTGCTCCACCTGGCGCAGCTCGTCGGTGTGGCGGCAGGGCTCGAGGAAGCGGAGCTGAAGTTCAAGCGCCACATCGTCGATCCGCGGCCGGCACTCGAGCGGCTCGAAGTCTGAAGCGGCTCGGCGCCCTCGCCGGCGCCGGGGCGGGCTGGGGGCTCCTCGAGGCGGGCTGGCTGCGTCGCCGCCGGCTCGAGCTCGAGCTGCCGGGACTGCCGCCGGAGCTCGACGGGCTCCGGCTCGTGCACCTCTCGGACTTCCACTTCGGCGTCCCGTCGCCGGGGATCGGCGCCTCCTGGCAGGCGGCCGTCTGGGCGCGTGAGCGGAAGCCGGACCTCGTCGCGATCACCGGCGATCTCCTCACGCATCCCCGCGGGGAGCCGATGCTGCGGCGGCTCGTCGGGATCCTGCCGCGGCCGGTGTTCGCCGTGCTCGGCAACCACGACATCGCGCTCAGCCGTGACCCGCAGGCCCGCCGCTCCGACCTCCGCGAGCTCGAGCCGGCCACGCTGCTCCGCGACGATGGCCGACTGCTCGAGCTCAGGGGCCGGAACGTCTGGATCGCCGGTGCCGATCCGCGGCTCATCGTGCGCGGCCGGTCGCGGCTCGATCCCAATTCTCTCGCGCGGGACGCGGACTTCTCGATCCTCCTCTGCCACTACCCGCGCGTGCTCGACCAGCTCGAGCCGGGCCGCTTCGACCTCGTCCTCGCCGGCCACATGCACGACGGGCAGATCGCGCTGCCGTTCCCCGGCGGGAAGCTCCGCTTCGCGCACCTGGGGGAGCGCTACAACGCAGGCGTGTACCGGAGTGCTGCCGCGACCATGCATGTCTCCGCCGGGCTGGGCACGACGTTCGTCCCGCTCCGCTTCGCAGCTCGGCCCGAGGCCACCGAGCTGGTGCTGAGAGCAGCGCTACGCTGAGCCGCATGGCCGGTCAGGCGTCGATCTCGACAGAGATCCTCGCCCGTTACGCCGCGGACGCGGCGCGGGAAGTCGACGGAGTGCGAGGGCTCGCGGACAGTCCGCTGCCGCGGAAGCATGCGGTGCGCGTGTCGGGGGAGAACAGCGCCGTGCGCGTCGAGTTGCATCTCGTGACGGAGTGGGGGGCGTCGATCCCGGCGGTGGGATTGCTCGTGCAGGAACGCGTGCGGGAGTACCTCCGCCAGATGGCCGACGTCGAGCCGGCGACCGTGGAGATCGTCGTCGACGCAGTGGGGCCCGACAGGTGACCACGCGGATCTCCGGGCTCACGGGCGCGACGATCGAGACCGCGCCGACCGTCTGCCACGAGTGCATCTGGTGGCAGACGCGCAACGGCCGCAGCGCCGACAAGCGCAAGTGGATTCGCGACGCCGAGGACGAGTGGGGCGCGTGGGGGACGATCTACCACGACGACGACGGCCGCCTCCTCGGGTCGATGCAGTACGGCCCGGCGGGGCTCTTCCCGCGTGCGCGCGAGCTGCCCGCGGGGCCGCCGAGCGGCGATGCCGTCCTGGTGACGTGCGCCTACCTCACCGACCCGTCGCGGCCGTGGGTCATGCAGTCGCTCTTCCTCACCGCGATCGGCGATTCACGGGAGCGGGGAGCCCGCGCGCTCGAGGCCTTCGCCTACCGCTACCCCGAGGGAGAGACGAACTTCGAGCGCTTTCACGTGCACAAGACGATCTTCCCGGCGGACTTCCTCGCCGACTTCGGCTTCCTCCCGGTGCGCTCGAAGGGCCGGGTCGAGCTCGCGCGGCTCGAGCTCGGCGGCTTGCAGCCGGTGGAGGAGGGAAAGCGCGAGAAGGTGCTGGCGCGGGTGCAGGAGGCGTTCATGCCCGCACCCGCGCCGCAGCGCTTCTAGCCGACGGCTGCCTTGATCTGCGACATCGGCTTGAAGAAGAGCGTGCCCTTGCCGAAGAACTCGCGGACACCGTCCACGTCGTAGACGATCCCGGCACTGCCGATGCGGGCGTACAAGATCTCGCTGCTCTTGGCGAGCGTCGCGACCGCGTGGGTCTTACCGCTCGACAGGTTCACGGCGCGAACCCTCGGCCCCGTGGTGTAAATCGCGATGTTCCCCTGGACGTCGAGGTTGTGGAGGCCGCTGCCGTGGGTGGGAAGCGTCTTCTCGAGCGACCCGCTGCTGGAGTCGTACACCTGGAGTTGCCGGGTCTCGCTCACCACGACGAGCCTCTTTCCGCTGAGCGCGACCTCCTTCGCGCTCGCAGGGGGAAGCGTCAGCAGCAGCTCGCCCGACTTCGAGTAGAGCGCGACCGATCCGTCCTGATGTAGAACCGCCTCGCGGCCCGCGTCCGAGGAGACCGCCTGCACGGTGCTCGCCCCGGTCGCGATCAGCTTCGGCTGCGTGCCGTTCAGCAGGTACAGGCCGGCCGAGGAGATCTCGCCCGGGGCGTCGGTCGTCCAGCGGTTGAACGCGATCGTCTTTCCCGAGCCCACGAGCCCACCGAGATGCGCGCCGTTGTCTGTCTCGGGGTTGCGCGTCGCCGTCGAGACCTGCTTCTCCTTCGGGTGTGCCGTGGACGAGGCGAAGAGAAAGTCGGTGGATTCGGTGTTGCCGCCTCCGTTGAAGAGCCACGCCACTCGCGTGCCGCTGATCACGAGCTGGCCGAGGCCGGAGCCGGTGCCGGTGTCGTCGGCGGCGGCCGTCTTCTTGCCGCTCACCTTGACGGTCTTGCCGGTGCGGACGTTCCACACGAGCACCTTGCTCGCCGCATAGGGCTCTGTTGCGTTTCTCGAGCTGAGGGCGTACGCCACGCGGTCGCCGTCGATCGCAAGCGCCCCGACCGGCTGCTGGAGGTGCCTGACCTTCGTGCCGTGCGTCGCCGTGGTTCCCGCCGCGCTCGCCACGAGGACGAGACCCGCCAGTGCGCCGGCGATCAGAACGAGAAAAGCCTGGTGAAGCTTCTTCATCCGGTCACCTCCGAGTTGTCGGGGCGGAATGTAGGGCCGCGCCATTAGGGAAAGATCAAGTTTCGGTCAGTGTTTTCGGCTCAGCCCGCGCCGTCGGGGGCTACGAGGACGGCCCTCACCTCGTGCTCCGGGAACCTCACGCGCAGGTCGTCGGAGATGTCCCGCTCTGCCCAGACGATCACGGTCGGCCCCGAGCCCGACAGCGTCGCGCCGACGGCTCCACCGGGAAGGTCCGCGCGCAGCTCCGCGAGCAGCGGAGCGGTCCCGGAGCGGTGCGGCTCGTGCAGGCGGTCGTCTTGGCTGGCCGCGAACAGGCGCGCGTCGCCGGCCGCGATCGCCGCGCCGAGCAATGCCGCCCTGGCCACCGTGAACGTCGCGTCGGCGTGACTGACGGTCTCGGGGAGCGCGCGGCGGGACTCTTCCGTCGAGACCCGGCTGTGCGGGATCACGGCGATCGGCAGCGCCGGCAGGTCGTCCGCGACTCGTGCGACGTGCCCGTCCCAGGTCAGGCAGACGCCGCCGGCGAGCGCGGGCGCGAGATTGTCGGCGTGGCCCTCGAGCGGCAGCCCGGCCTCGAGCAGCTCCTCGACGCTCGGCTCCACGCCTGCCGCCCACGCGCCGGCGACGAGGCCGAGGGCGACGATCGCCGCGCTCGAGCCTAGGCCGCGTTCGCGCGGGATGGGACATGTCCACTCGAACGTCCACTGCGCAGGCGACGCGTAGAGCGAGAAGGCGCGCACGCCGAGATGCGATTCGTCGCCACCTCCGCCTTCGCTCAGCTCCAGCTCGTTCCACAGCTCGAGCGCCGCGCCGGCGACGTCGAAGCCCGGACCGAGGTTGGCTGTCGTCGCCGGTGCGCGGAAACGCGTCATGACCTGACGGCCGCCGGGTCTTTCAGGCCGTGGCCGGTGACGACGCACACGACGCGCTCGCCTTGCCCGGCGAAGCCCTGCCCGAGGCCGGCGATACCGGCCGCCGACGCGGGCTCCGAGAACACTCCCTCGAGCGTGCGCAGATCTCTCCAGGCAGCGAGGATCTCGTTGTCGCCCACCGTGACGAGCGAGCCTTCCGAGCGCTCGATCGCCTCGTGCACCCACTTCTCGTGCACCGGCGCCGTGATCCGGATCGCCGAGGCCACCGTGTCGGGCCGCTGCGCCGCCTGGACCGGATAGAGGCGCGGCAGGGCTCCGACGAGCTCCTCGAAGCCGCGGGCGATCGCGCGCGTGTTGCCTCCGCCGCCGTACGGGAGCGTGATGACGTCGGGGACTCCGCCGAGCTGCTCGGCGATCTCGGGCGCGACGGTCATCTGGCCTTCGATCCGGTCCTCGCTCCCACCCGAGTTCACGAATGTCGAGCCGGGCTCCGCCGCGAGCTGCTCGGCGTGCGTGAAGGCGTCCGAGAACGAGCCGTCGATCTCGACGATCCGGCCGCCCACTGCCCGCACCTGGACGAGCTTGGAGGCTGCGATCGCTCCGGCGGGGACCACGATCACGGCCTCGATCCCGGCCCGGGCCGCGTACGCGGCGCAGGAGGCGGCGGTGTTGCCGGTGGATGCGCAGACCAGGCGCGTGACGCCGCGCTCGAGCGCGCGGGTCGTCGCGACTGCCATGCCGCGATCCTTGAACGACCCGGTCGGGTTCGCGCCCTCCCACTTGAGCCAGAGCTCGCAGCCGTAGCGCTCACCGAGGCGCGGCGCGCGGAGCAGCGGCGTGCCCCCTTCGCCGAGCGTGATCGGCGTCACGCAGCGATCACCGGCGCAACGAACGGCCGGCCGAGCACCTCGGGTGACGCGGCGAGCTCGTCGAGCGCAGCCTCCACGGAGCCGATCATCGCATCGTGCAGCACGAGATCGAGCGCCGCGCGGCCCGGCTCGAGATGCTGGACGAGCTGGGCGATCGAGACCTGGTGCTCGGCGAACGTCGTCGCGGCCTGGCCGAGCACGCCTGGCCGGTCGGCGACGTCGAGGTGGACGTAGAAGGGCGCCCGCCAGCCCGAGGGATCGAGCTTCGGCAGCTCGCGCCAGCACGCGTCGTTCTGGAGGAAGCCCGTGCCCGACGTGCCGACGACGCTGACGAGGTCTGCCACGACCGCCGACGCCGTCTCGAGGCCGCCGGCGCCCGGCCCTCCGAGGGTCACCTCCCGGATCGCGTCGCCCTGCAACACGACGGCGTTCGCGCTTCCCTCGACGCCTGCGAGCGGGTGCGCGCGCTCGACCAGCGCCGGCTGCACGCGGACGTCGACGGAATCGCCGGAAAGGGTCGCGATCCCGATCAGCTTCACCACCATCCCGAACGCGGCGGCCGCCGCAACGTGCTCCGGCTCGATCGTCTCGATCCCCCGGCGCTCGACGTCCTCGAGCAGGACACGCGAGCCGAACGCGACCGTGGCGAGGATCGCCATCTTCGCCGCGGCGTCTGCCCCGCTGACGTCCTCGGTCGGGTCGGCTTCGGCGAACCCGAGCGCCTGCGCCTCGGCGAGCGCCTCGGCGTACGTGCCGCCCTGCTCCATGCGGGAAAGCACGAAGTTGGTCGTGCCGTTGACGATGCCGAGGATGCGGTGGACGTTCTCCGCGACGAGGGACTCGCGCAGCACCTTCACGACCGGCACCGCAGCGCACACCGAGGCCTCGAAGCGCAACTGGACGCCGGCCGCGGACGCGACGGCGAAGAGGTCCGCGCCCTCGCGGGCTACGAGCTGCTTGTTGGCCGAGACCACCGGCTTGCCGGCGTGCAGGAGCTCCCGCACGTAGTCGCCGGCCGGCTCGATCCCGCCCATCACCTCGGCGACGACGTCGACCCTCGGGTCGTCGCGCAGCGTCGCGAAGTCGGCGGTGAGCACGTCGTCGCCGGCGGCGAACACCCGCTCCTTCGCGGGATCGCGGACGAGCGCCCGCACGACGGTCAGCCGGTGCCCGGTCGCGCGCTCGATCTCGTCGCCGCTCTCG
>DATEPQ010000046.1:0-10347 GCA_035273125.1 Gaiellaceae bacterium | reverse complement strand
CCGGAACCTCGAGTTCGAGGGCTGGGAGGCGGACGACGTGATCGCGACGCTCGCCACGCGCGCCGACGCGGCCGAGATCAAGACGTGCGTCGTCTCGACCGACCGCGACGCGTTCCAGCTCGTCTCCGAGAACGTCTGCCTGATGATGACGCCGCGCGGGGTCAGCGACGTCAACGTCTACACGCCCGAGCGCGTCGAGGCGCGCTACGGGATCCGGCCCGACCAGATCCCCGACTTCATCGGGCTCAAGGGGGACAGCTCCGACAACATTCCGGGCGTCCCGGGGATCGGGGACAAGACCGCGGGCCAGCTCGTCGCGCAGTACGGGTCGCTCGAGGACGTGCTCGAGCACGTGGAGGAGCTGTCGCCCGCCCGCCGCAAGAACCTGACGGAGTTCGCCGACCAGGCGCGAGCAGCGAAGGTGCTCGCGACGATGCGGCGGGATCTCGAGCTGGACTGCGACCCGGCCGAGCTCGTCCTCGCGCCGCCCGATCGCGCCCAGCTGCGCGAGACCTTCCGGCAGTTCGAGTTCCGCGCGCTCCTCGGGCGCGTCGACGAGCTCGACGAGGCGGTGCCGGCGCGCGAGCGGATCTCGGCCGGCACGGCCGTGGCCTGGCGCGAAGGCGAGGTGCCGCGGGTCGGATCGCTCGCGGGCATCGCCACGGACGACGGGCGGGTTGCGGTCGCGCTGGGCGACGAGGTCGTCGTCGCGCCTCGCCCCGAGCGGCTCGAGGGGACGTTCGTGGCGCACGACGCGAAAGCGGTCGGCGTCGAGGCGGTGGACGACACGATGATCCTCGCCTACCTGATCGACCCCGCTCGCAGCGAGTACCTGCTCGGCGACCTCGCGGCGGAGTACGCGGTCGAGGCGGTCGCCGAGCCCGAGGCCGAGGAGGAGACGGCGCGGCTCGTCCGCCACGCGGCCGTGACGCTGCGCCTCCGCGACCCGCTGCTCGATCGCGTGCGGGAGCGCGGTGCCGAGCCGCTCTACCGCGACGTCGAGATGCCGCTCACCGGAGTCCTCGCCCGGATGCAGGAGGCCGGTGTCCGCATCGACACGTACCGCATGGGAGAGATCACGGCTCGACTCGCCGACCGCGTCGAGGAGCTCGAGTCACGTGCGTACGAGCTCGCCGGCGAGGAGTTCGTGCTCGGCTCGCCGCAGCAGCTGGGCCGCATCCTGTTCGAGAAGCTCGAGCTCACGCCCGGCCGCAAGGGCAAGACCGGTTACTCGACCGACACGAAGGTGCTGCGCTCGATCCGCGCCGAGCACTACATCGTCGGAGTGATCGAGGAGTGGCGCGAGCTCTCGAAGCTCCTCAACACGTACCTGCGTCCGCTGCCCGACATGATCGGCGAGGACGGCCGCCTGCACACGACCATCAACCAGACGGTCGCCGCGACGGGCCGCCTCTCGACCACGAGCCCGAACCTCCAGTCGATCCCGATCCGCACCGAGCTGGGGCGCGAGATCCGCTCGGCCTTCGTCGCCGAGTCCGGCGCACGGCTCATCTCCGCCGACTACTCGCAGATCGAGCTGCGCATCCTCGCGCACGTCTCCGGCGAGCCGAAGCTGCGCGAGGCGTTCGAGCGCGGGGAGGACATCCACACCGCGACGGCCGCGGAGGTGCTCGGCGTCGAGCCCGCCAAGCTCACGCCCGCGGAGCGCTCGAGCGCGAAGATGATCAACTTCGGCATCGTCTACGGGATCTCGGCGTTCGGCCTGTCGGAAAACCTCGAGATCCCGCGCGAGCAGGCGCAGGAGTACATCGACGCCTACCTCGCGCGCTTCCCGCTCGTGCAGGACTTCATCCAGCGCACCATCGAGCAGGCCGAGCGCGACGGCTACGTGACGAGCCTGCTCGGCCGGCGGCGGCCGGTCCCCGAGCTCCGCGTGCGCAACCGGGCGACGCGCGGGTTCGGGGAGCGCGTGGCCGTCAACTTCGTGATGCAGGGCTCGAACGCGGACCTCATCAAGGTCGCGATGGTCGCGATCGACCGGCGGCTGCGCGCGGAGGGCAGGAGTGCGCGGCTCGTCCTCCAGGTGCACGACGAGCTCCTCCTCGAGGTTCCGGATGCAGAGACCTCGGTGGTGAAGGAGCTCGTGCGCGAGGAGATGTGCTCGGCGTATCCGCTCGACCCCCCGCTTGCGGTCGACGTGGGGGCGGGCGATTCCTGGGCCGACGCGAAGAGCTAGGGATTCGAGTCGGACCACCTCTCGACGACGTTGCCGGCCGAGTCGCGTCCGACGATGGACGCGGGCTGCGAGCCGCGCGGGAGGGCAGCGAGGAAGAGATGTTCGACGACCGGCAGCGTCGTGGTGCGGCCATCCGTCAGCGTCACGTCCAGCGTCGTCTCGTCACCCGTTACCGATCCGTGCAGGACCGTGTACGTGGGGTGGTCCAGACCCCACCCCCAGCTCGGGTCGATGGCCGGGTCGTCCGCCTCCGTGCACGTACCGCCGCCGAGCGCATGGTCTGCGTGCATGTCCGACTCCCAGCCGACGAACCAGCACGTTCCTGTTCCGTCGAGCTCGGGTGCCGCCCACATGTCGAGCGGGCCGTCACTCGTGGCGATCTGCAGCACGCCGTGGGCCTTGCTCGCATCCGCCCGCGGGAAGTTCCTCTTGAAGCCGTCCTGGGCGATGTACGCCTCCATCTGATCTGCACCCGCGTTGAACTGGACGAAGCTCTGGTGGATCGCCGGCGGCGCGGGCGTCCCGTCGAAGGCGTCGACCGCGGCCCAGGTGGCCGGGACGAGCACCATTGCGGCAACCGTCGCGACCACGGCTGTGTAGCGTCGCCGCGAGCGCTGCGCCCGACGCCGGACGTCGTTCCAGCGGTCGCGCGGTTCAGGGGTGACGAGCTCGTCGAGCAGACCGTCGAGGTAGGCGTCGATCATCGTGAGACCTCCTTCATGAGCGCGCCGCGCAGGGTCTCGCGGGCGGCGGAGAGAGTCGCGCCGACCGTGCCGGGGCTGATCTCGAGCGCGGCCGCGATCGTCGTGTAGTCCAGATCCGCGTAGTAGCGGAGGAAGAGCACCTCGCGCTGGCGGTCGGTGAGGAGCTCGAGCGGGAGTCCGAGCTCGTCCGCGCGCGCATCCACCGGAGTGGGCGCGATCGTGTCTCGCCGCTTCCGCCGCCGTGAGTCGCGGGCGGCGTTGACGACGATCCGCCAGACCCAGGCCTCGAGGCTCCCCTGGCCCCGAAAGCGCCGCCGCTTGCGCAGTGCCTTGGCGAACGCATCCTGCACGACGTCGCATCCGGACTCGTCGTCGCCCGCGATCGCCGCTGCTGCCCTCGTGAACTCGGGCAGTCGCTGCCGGTAGAGCGCTTCGAGCTCTTCGACCATCACCTCTACGACGTCCGAACTGGGTCGTTTTCTTTAGCGGGTGACGCGAACCCTGAAGGGCTTGCTGCGGGCGTCTTGCCAGTACCGCCCGTACGTTGGCTGGCTGTTCGCCTCGGCGAGGTAGATCTTGTTCTTGCCGGGTCGAACTCGTAGCTGCCAGACCGAGTGGGCGTTCCCCGGATTCTTCGACCGCACGGGTTTCGCCGTGACCACGGCGATCCGGTGGAAGGGGTGACGGCGATCGGAGCGCGCGAGGACGGTCACCGGCATCCGGGGTCCCTCGAACGCTGGCGGGCTTCCGGTGCCGACGGTGAGCTTCCCGCGAAGCGTCAGGGCCGACCCTCGGTGGATCTTGTGGCTTCTGGCCCCGAGGGTGACGGTTCGCCGGTCGGCCGTGACGACGAGGCTCGCCTGCGTCGTCCCGTCGACGGTGTACGGGTAGGTGCCCGCGGCGAAGCCGGTGGGGCAGCCCGTGAATCCGCTGCCGGGCGGAACTTGCAGCGAGCAGCGCCCGTCCGCAAAGGCGACGGTGTGCGCGACCGTGTCCTGATTGACCCAGACGGGGTACTCCAGGACACCCACCGTCTGGACGAGCGGAGAAGGGCCGCTCGCGGTGAGGTAGATCGGTGCGAAGGCCACGAGCGCCGAGCCGCTCGACGGGAGAGCGAGCACCGCGACCGTCCCGAGGCAAGCGACCTGCGCGAGCAACCACCGGCGCCGCACCATGACCTGTCCAACGTAGCTCCGGCGGCGCCGGACCACCCTTGCCGTTGGTCCAGGCGTCCGCTCGTCATTCGAACTAGCGCGCTTAGCGCCGGTCCGAGCGCGGAACAACGCCGTCATGTCCGATTCGGTGGTCACCGTCGCCGAGGTGAAGGCGTTCAAGACGCAGTCCGGCAACACGCGGTTCGTCCTGCGCGACGGCGAGGGCCGCGAGTACACCACCTTCCGCGAGCAGATCGCGCGCGACGCTGTCGCGGCCGAGGGGCGGAAGGCGCGCATCACCTTCCACGAGCAGCAGCGCGGCAACTTCACGAACGTCTACCTCGACTCCGTCGAGCCGCTCGAGGAGGCGAGCGACGAGGGAGCGCCGTCCGAGGCGGTCGAGGAGGTGGCCTGGAAGACGGCCGTCGACGCGGCTCCGTGGCTGCTCGGCGGCGAACCGGAGGAGGCGGTGCCGCCGGAGGAGCTGTTCGAGCGCCTCCAGCCGTTCAAGGAGCGCGTCGCCGACGACATCCGCGGCGACTCTCCGGACGAGCCCGACGACTAGAACCGGCTACGAGCAGGCCGAGACGGTGCAGCGGCGCCGCTCGGCCGTCTCGCGGCCCCAGCGCACGATCGCGTCGCCGGCGGCGGCGATGCCCCCGAGCCAGCCGAACAGTCCGAACGCGAGCACGTAGAGGATGGGAATCCAGATCCAACTCAACATGTTCCCGAGCGTAGCGAGAGCCCTGTTAGGCGCGTATGAAGCCGGGTCCTGATCGTGAACCTATTTGCAATCCGGGCCGAGAGCCTTTGAAATGCCGTGGTGCCGTCGGCCCGCCGAGTCCTCGCAGGGATCTCGATCCCCGAACAGCTGCTCATCGCCTCGGCGCTGACCTACGGCGTCGTCTTCGCCTTGCTCCTCGAGTACGGCCGCCCCGGGCTCGGGATCGGGGAGGGCTTCTTCGTGGCCGTCATCCTCGCCGCCGCAGCAACGAGCCCACTCCTCGGCGCCGTTGCCGGTCTCGGCGCGCTCTTCCTCTACGAGCTCGCGGTTCACGACGGCTCGGGTCTTGCGTGGAGTGACTTCGACCACGCGCCGGCGCTGGTCCGCCTCGCGGCGTACGTCGCCGCCGGCGTCGTCACCGGCTTCCTCGCCCGCCGCCTGCGCTGCATGCTCGCGGAGTCCCTGTTCCTGCTCGAGGAGCTCGCCGACATCGCGTACGACCGGGTCGACTGGGCGTCGCTCGAGCGAGCCGGAGCTCAGGAGGCGTCGCCGGACCGGGCGTAGCCCAGCTCGGCGAGCAGCGACCCGGCCTCCGCCTCGACGTCCGCCAGCTGCTCGGGCGTCAGCTCCTTGCGCCAGCGGCCGATCGAGGAGTCGCGGAAGCGGTCCAGCGCACGATGGGTGGAGGTCACGTTCGCGCCGAGGAACTCCGCCAGCCGGTCCGCCACGCTCGCGAGGCTCTCGTACCGGATCTCGAGCAGCCGGTCGCCGGCGCCTGCTCCGCGGACAGCCTCGACGTAGCGCCGCCAGGCCCACGCGCAGCGCCGGGCGTCGCTCACCCGCGCGAACTCCTCGCGCCGCTCGGGCTCGACCCAGAACCGCGGCGCGGAACCGTACGGCAGGCGCGCGTCGTCCTTCCCCTCCGCGGCGGCGTTGAGCCAGCCGCGCTCGAGCAGCGAGCAGACGACGTCCCGGCCGTCGCGCAGGACATGGACCGCGAGCGCCTGCGGATAGGCGTCCAGCGCAGTGCCCAGTACGTGCGCGGTCTCGGGTGTCTGCTCGACTCCGCGCAGCCCCCACGCGAGCCCGATGCGCCGGATCCGCTCGAGGATGGTGCGCAGCTCGGCCGCTGACGGGCCGGTCGGCAGCGCCGCTTTCCACGGAGTCACCTCGCCGAAGTCCACGAAGCCCGGCAGCCCCCCGATCGCGCGCCCGACGAAGGTCGTTCCCGAGCGCGGGCACCCGACGACGAACACGAGCCGTTCCTCGCGCCCGAGCCGCGGCCGCTGCACGAGCGAGCGTTCCGCGACGCGGACGCCCGCGGTCGCGTAGTCGAGGATCGCGCTCACAGCACCTCCGGGAGCGAGTCGGGCACGAGCCCCAGCCCCTGCCTGAGCGTGTCGATCAGGCGCTGCGCCTCGGCGAGCAGCGACGCGAGGTCGTCGATCTCGCCGCGCGGCACCTCGATCGTCACGCGCACCGGCGAGCGGGCCGTGGAGGAGAGCGCGAGCGTCTCGACGTCGTCGGTCGCGAGCGCGGTCACGTCGAGATACTCGTCCCGGGCAAGCCTGCGGCCGGGGACGAAGCGCTCCGCGGCCGCTCCGAGCCGCTCCGCGAGGACGCCGGCGTAGTGGCCGGGCACGCGGATCGTCGCCTCGCCGCTGCGCAGCCCGATCGTCGCCGACCAGCTCCCGTATCCCTCGCCGCCGGAGTCGTGGCGCAGGACCGTGACCGCGCAGGAGGCCGTGACGCCGATCGGATACCGCTCGTCCATTCGCCGCAGCCTAGCCCCGGCCCCCGGACGAGCCACGCAGTGCGCGGGTATATTGACCCGCCGCAATGGCGAACGACACGATCAACGACCCGCGGCTCGAGGAAGGCGTCTGGACGACCGACCCCGAGACCGGCGAGGTCGTCCCCGACTACGAGTCCACCTTCCCCACGATCGAGGAGGGGCAGGTCGTCAACGGCACCGTCGTCCGCGTGGACAAGGACGAGGTGCTCGTGGACATCGGGTACAAGTCGGAGGGCGTCATCCCGGTCTCCGAGCTGTCGATTCGCCGTTCGATCAACCCCGAGGACGAGGTCACGGTCGGCGACGACATCGCGGCGCTCGTGCTGACGAAGGAGGACGCCGATGGCCGGCTGATCCTCTCGAAGAAGCGCGCGCGCTTCGAGATCGCGTGGAAGGCGATCGAGGGCGCCCACGAGAAGGGCGAGCCCGTCACCGGCCGCGTGATCGAGGTCGTCAAGGGCGGCCTGATCCTCGACCTCGGCGTGCGCGGCTTCCTGCCCGCCTCGCTCGTCGACATCCGCCGCGTGCAGGATCTCGACGAGTTCCTCGGCCAGGAGCTCGAGTGCAAGGTCATCGAGCTCAACCGCTCGCGCAACAACGTCGTCCTTTCGCGCCGCGCCGTGCTCGAGGAGGAGCGCAAGGAGCAGCGGCAGCGGATCCTCGACCGCCTCAATCCCAACGACGTCGTCGAGGGCACGATCTCGAACATCGTCGACTTCGGCGCCTTCGTCGACCTCGACGGCATGGACGGCCTAATCCACATCTCCGAGCTCTCGTGGAGCCACGTCAACCACCCGTCCGAGGTCCTCGAGATCGGCCAGACGGTCCGGGTGCAGGTTCTGGACATCGACCGTGAGCGGCAGCGGATCTCGCTCGGGCTCAAGCAGACGCAGACCGATCCGTGGCAACAGGTGCTCGACAGCTACCAGGAGGGCGACGTCGTGCAGGGCACGGTGACGAAGGTCGTCACCTTCGGCGCCTTCGTCGAGATCCTGCCGGGGGTCGAGGGGCTCGTCCACATCTCGGAGCTCGCCCAACATCACGTCGAGAACCCGCGCGAGATCGTCTCGCAGGGAGACCAGGTCAACGTCCGGATTCTCGAGGTCGACGCCGAGCGCCGGCGCCTGTCCCTCTCGCTGAAGCGGGTCGAGGACAACATGCAGGTGCAGCCGCTGCCCGGCGAGGAAGCCGAGCCTCCAGCCCTCGGGCTCTCCGACGAGGTCTTCGCCGACGAGGTTCCCGCCTCGGAAGCGCTCGAGGCTCCCGCCGCCGAGGCCGAGCCTGCTGCTGAAGCCGAGCCCGAACTCGCAGCCGAGGAGCCGGAGCCGGCCGAGGAACCTGTCGCCGAGGCCGAGCCCGAGGCGGAAGCCGCGGAGGAGCCGGCCGCCGAGGCGGAGGCTCCCGAAGTGGACGCCTCCGACGAGGCAGCTCCCGAATAGCGATGAAGCGACCGCTCGCGGTCGCGCTCACGGGCGGGATCGCAGCCGGCAAGAGCGAGGCGCTCCGGGCGTTCGCGCGTCACGGTGCGGCGGTGATCTCGAGCGACGAGGTGGTCCACCGCCTCTATCGCGAGGACGGCGGCTTGCAGGCGGCGCTGCGGGAGCACTGGGGCGACCGCGTCTTCCGGGACGACGAAGTCGATCGCGCGAAGATCGGCCGGATCGTCTTCGCCGACCGGGCCGAGCTCGCCTGGCTCGAGTCCGAGCTGCACCCACGCGTGCGCGAGGCCACCGCCGAGTGGCTCGCCGAGCAGACGGCCGACGTCGCGGTCGCGGAGATCCCCCTGCTGTACGAGACCGGCGGCGAGGCGCGTTTCGACCGGGTAGTGGTAGTCACTGCGCCGCCCGAGGTGCGGCAGGCGCGGCGCGGCGCCGTCGCGGACCGGGAGGATCGGCTCGTGCCTGAAGACGAGAAGGTGCGGCGGGCGGACTACTGCTACGTCAACGACGGCTCGCTCGAGGAGCTCGACGCGTTTGTCGCCGGAGTGCTGGAGGAGCTACGTCGGTCTCACTGAGACGCTGGCTCGCTGCGGCCGCCGTGATCTTCGCGGCGATCGGTGTCTTTCTCTACCTGCAGAAGACGGAGCCGCCGTGGTACGCGCGACTCTGGTATCCGCTCCGGTACACGTCGATCGTCCGCGGCCATGCGGCGCACTACCGCCTCGACCCGGCGTTCCTCGCGGCCGTGATCGAGGCCGAGAGCAAGTTCAACGCCGACGCCCGCTCGAGCGCGGGTGCCGTCGGCCTCATGCAGCTGACCCCGACCACGGCCAAGGGCATCGCCCAGTACACGGGGGGCCACAACTTCCACGTCTCCGACCTGACGAACCCCGAGATCAACGTCCGCTACGGCGCGTGGTACCTCCGGCATCTCCTCGACCGGTACGGCCAGAACGAGCAGCTCGCGCTCGCCGCCTACAACGCTGGGGAGGACAACGTCGACCGCTGGCAACGGGAGCACGTCGGGATCCAGTTCCACGAGACGCGGGACTACGTCGACAAGGTCGAGCGGCTGCAGAAGATCTACCGGCGCGCGTATGCGAGCCAGCTCGGTTACTGAAGCGCTTCTACGCGCTCCTCGATCTCGTTGCTCTTGTTCGTGAGCGCGGCGAAGCCGGCCTGGAGGAAGTCGTTCAGCCCGGCGGCGCCGAGCGTCCACGTGAGCAGGCGCCCGAATCGCGGCGCGACGATCTGCGTGGCCCCCATGCCGGCCGCGACCCACGTGCCGACGCAACGGCTGCACGTCACGAGCTCGCCGATCGCCTGCCGCATACCGCCGTTCTCGATGGGCTCCTCGCCGCCCTCGTGCGCATGGCCTTCCACGAACGGCTGGCGGAGGAAGCTCGTGACCTCGTCGCGGGA
The DNA here is from genome assembly GCA_035273125.1 of Gaiellaceae bacterium. Lineage (GTDB taxonomy): Bacteria > Actinomycetota > Thermoleophilia > Gaiellales > Gaiellaceae > Palsa-739. Next base: position 912 of record DATEPQ010000046.1, on the reverse strand, counting down.
AAGCGTCCGCGCCGCCTTGTACGTCGCGAGCGCCGTGGTCACGAGGTCGAGCGTCGTGTGCTCCTCCGGATCGCGCCCGAGAGCACGCGCGATCGCCCCGGCTCCCAGTAGCCCGCCGCAGAAGGCGGCCATGATCGCGGCGTACGCGCCGTAGGGGGGCGACTGCTCGGGCTCCACACCGGCGTTCTGCGCATCCCCGCCGTTCGAGAAACTGCCGCCCGCACCTGGCCCATCGGGACACGTCCGGTGTCAGACACCGGCCATGTCTCCCCGAGACAGTGTCGGGGAGACTCCAGGCCCGCTCGAGTAGTGATGGAACGGAGAGGCGTGTCGCATCGGGACACGTCCGGTGTCTGACACCGGACGTGGCTTCACGAGACGGTGGTCGGAGGCCGACTTGCGGGGCTGCCGGGGTGGGTGGTACACCGCGGACGTGAAGATCAGGGCCGCGGTGCTCGAGGAGTTCGGCAAACCCCTCGAGGTGCAGGAGGTCGATCTGGCCGAGCCGAAGGCGGGCGAGGTGCTCGTGCGCCTCGTCGCCTGCGGCGTCTGCCACACCGACCTGTACACCGCGTCCGGCGCCGACCCCTCCGGCTACGCGCCGACGGTGCTGGGGCACGAGGGCGCCGGTGTCGTCGAGACGGTCGGCGAACGCGTCGATTCGCTCGCGCCCGGTGACCACGTCGTCACGCTCTTCTGGCCGCAGTGTCGGGAGTGTGCGCACTGTCTCGACCCGCGCACCAACCTCTGCCTCGCGATCCGCGAGCAGCAGGGCCGCGGCTACCTCCCCGACGGCACGACCCGCCTGTCCCGCGACGGCGAGCCGATCCGGCACTTCATGGGGACGTCCACCTTCGCCGAGTACACGGTGATGCCGGAGATCGCGCTCGCGAAGATCGCGCCGGACGCGCC
>DATEPQ010000045.1:0-2357 GCA_035273125.1 Gaiellaceae bacterium | reverse complement strand
CGACGTCGTGCTCGTCGCCGACCTGCGCCGGCGCGACCTCTCGGGCATCCGGCCGAACCAGAAGCTCCGCGCGGGGCGCGGCGGCCCTGGCGGGGGACGCGGCTCGAACGGTGCGCGTGGAGACGAGGCGGTGCTCGGCGTCCCCGTCGGGACGCAGGTCTTCGAGGGCGAGGAGCTCGTGGCCGACCTCGCGCACGTGGGCGCCCGGGTCGTCGTGGCGAAGGGCGGCAGCGGGGGCCGCGGGAACCGGCACTTCGCGGGGCCGAGCCGCCAGACGCCGCGCTTCGCCGAGGTAGGCCTGCCGGGCGAGGAGCGGGAGATCGAGCTGCGCCTGAAGCTCCTCGCGGACGCCGCCTGTGTGGGCCTGCCGAACGCTGGTAAGTCGTCGCTCCTGACCCGGATCTCGAACGCGCGGCCGAAGGTTGCCGAATACCCGTTCACGACGCTCTCGCCGGTGCTCGGGACGGTCGAGTCCTCCGACGGGCGCCAGCTCGTCGTTGCGGACGTGCCCGGCCTCATCGAGGGTGCGAGCGAGGGCGTCGGGCTCGGGCACGAGTTCCTTGCCCACCTCGAGCGCGCCCGCCTCCTCGTCCACGTGATCGACTCGTCCGAGGACGACGCCGACGAGCGTTGGCGCACGATCGACGCCGAGCTCGCCGCCTACGGCGCCGGTCTCGACGAGCGGCCGCAGATCGTCGCCCTGAACAAGATCGATCTCCGCCCCGAACCGCCGCGATTCGAGGTCGAGGACGTCCGGATCCGCCGCGTCCTCCGCATCTCCGCCGCGACCGGCGCCGGGCTCGACGAGCTGCGCGGCGCGCTGTTCGAGCTCGTCCCGCAAGAGGTGGAGAAAGAGCCGGCCGAGCCGGCGGACGAGATCGTCGACTTCCTCGTCTACCGGCCGCAGCCCGCGCGGCGACCGTTTCGCATCTATCGCACCGAGAGCGGCTTCCGGGTCACGGGCACGCCGCCGGCGGAGGACGAGCTCGAAGCGATCCTCCGTGCCGCAGGAGCTCGGGCGGGCGACGAGGTGGAGGTGGGGGAGGAGCTGCTCGAGTGGGAGTGACCGTCCTCTACGGCGGCGCGTTCGACCCGCCGCATCTCGGTCACGTGGCGGTGGCCGACGCGGCGCGGGAGCGCTTCGGCACCGAGCGCCTCGTCGTCCTCGTGAACGAGCATCCCGGGCATCGGGCTGTGCACGCGCGGGCGGCGGATCGCCTCGCGCTCGCCGAGGCGGCTTTCCCGCAGGACGAGGTGCGTCTGGATCCCTACCCACGCACGGTCGAGCTGCTGCGGGCCGAGGACTTCGAGGATCCGATCTTCGTCATCGGCGCCGATCAGTTTCGAGCTTTTCTTGCCTGGAGCGAACCGGCCGAGGTGCTCCGGCTGACCCGTCTGGCGGTGGCCACGCGGCCCGGCTTCGAGTCGACCGAGCTGAAAGCAGTGCTCGAGCAGCTCGGCCGGCCTGAGCGTGTCGTCTTCTTCGACATCGAGCCGAATCCGAGCTCCTCGACGGCTGCGCGAGCTCGTGTCGCCGCCGGCGAACCGCTCGACGCGCTGGTGCCGGCGGCCGTCGCACGGTTGATCGAGGAGCGCGGGCTTTACCGTCCGTGAAGCGGGGCTACACTGCAGAAAGCAAAGCGATCCAAGGACACGAGCAGACTCTGACCTCACTCGAACAGGCCCGCCGCATCGCCGCTCTCGCCCGCGAGAAGCTGGCCGAGGACGTCGTGATCCTCGACATGCGGCCCGAGTGCTCCTTCACGGACTACTTCGTCATCGCAACGGGCCGTAACCCACGGCAGACCGCTGCGATCTGGGGCGAGGTGCACACTCGCCTGAAGCAGGACGAGCGGCTCCTGCCCCAGGGCGTCGACGGGATGCGCGAGGGCGCGTGGATCGTCGCCGACTACCTCGATGTCGTCCTGCACGTCTTCACGCCCGACGCGCGCGAGTACTACCGGCTCGAAGACCTGTGGAGCGACGTGCCCGCGGTCGACGTCGACGCCGCGGCGGTCTAGGCCGCGGGCCTGATCCCGCGGCGGGTCAGGAGGACGTTGCCGACCTGGGTCGGCAGCCCGTGCACGAGCTTCCCGCCGAGCCGGACGTCGATGCTGGTCGGATCGCCGATCCGGATCCACACGGGCCGGCGCTTCAGGTCGACGGGCAGCGTCTTGCCCTGGAGCAGCGTCCCCCGGTAGACGGTCGGGCCGGCCGCGCTGCTCGAGCGAACCCAGAGCCAGGAGTTCCCGCGTGAGGCCACCACGATCGCGCGCGTGGGCAGCGCGGCGGAGTGATGCTTCGCCTTCTGCTTCTTCCTCGGTGCCGTGTGATGTGACGCGGTGGTCGTCGGAGCA
>DATEPQ010000044.1:0-3571 GCA_035273125.1 Gaiellaceae bacterium | reverse complement strand
CCGAACGTCTCCTCGAGCTTCTTGCGGACGCGCGACAGCGGCGTGTGTGCGTCGGCCGCGATCATCGGCCCCACGTACTCGAGGGCGAGCCGGATCGCGCGCGCCTCGAGCGGCGTGAGGCGGGGCGCAGCGCGGAACGTGTCGCCCCACAGCTCCTTGTCGACGTGCACCGAGCCGTCGCGGAGCTCTGCGTAGACCGTGTAGCAGCCGCCGCCGAAGTTGACGAGGTTGAGGAGGGAAAGGTGCTCCTCGAGCTCGTCCGGCGGGACGGAGGGAAAGCGCTCGAGCAGCTCGGAGGCAGGGATCACGGCGTCGCGCTCCTCGCCGCACGTCGCGAGCAGGTAGGCGAGCAGTGCCTGCAGGACGGCGAACCGCTCCGGTGCCACGGGCCCGGCGGGGCGCTCGACGGCTCCGTCGCCGTTCGTGGCGGGCTTCTCCCGGGCCGGCTGCGGGGCCTCGCCCTCGTGGCGCTCGCGCACGCGCCGCAGCGCCGCCGCGACGTCCCGCTTGAGCTCCGCCGGCTCGAGCGGGACCGCCCGACCGTTCTGGCGCAGGACCCAGGAGGCGAGCTGGGGGATGGAGGAGTACTCGGTCACGAAGACGCCATCCTCGAGCCGGCCGGTCGCGCCGTAGGCGCGGCGCACCCACCAGGCCGTGTCGCCGCGCACCTCGATGCGGGCCGTCCCGATCGCGTCGCCGATCTGCCACGGGGGCCGGCCGCGATAGACCTCGACGTCGAAGTCCGTCGGCGCGCGGAAGTCGCGCTCGCGCCTCGTCGCGAACTTGATGTCGCCGCGGATCCGGGAGACGCGGAAGGTGCGGATCTCCTCGCGGTCGAGGTCGTGGCCGATCACGTACCAGAGCCCGTTGTCGTTGAGGAGCGCGTACGGATTGAGCGTCCGCTCACTCTCTTCGTCGCGCGAGATCGACCAGTAGTCGAAGCGCACCGTCCGCTGCTTGGAGATCGCGTTCTCGAGCTTCGCCAGCCGGCCCGGCGTCTCCGGTGAATAGTCGGGATCGAGCACCTCGACGCGGCTTGCGGTGTCGGTGGGCGCCTCGCTGAAGCCGGGCCGCCCGAGCGCGAGGTTCTGCAGAGCGAGCCGCAGCGGCTCCGCGTACGCGAACTTCCCTTCGAGCAGGTAGAAGGCGGTCTGGAGCGCAGCGAGTTCTTCGTCCTCGAGCTCGAGCTGCGGGAGGAAGTACTGCTCCGAGCGCAGCGTGTACAGCTCCTCCCCGGTGAACTCGTCGCGCTGGGACTGCAGCGGGACGCCGAGCGAAAGGAGCTCGGCCCGGTCGGAGTAGAAGCGCCGCGCGAAGGCCTCGTCCGACATCTCGGAGTAGCCCTCGACGTTCGACTTCACGTCGCGCGCCGTGATCGCTCGCCGCTCCGCCATGAGGAAGGCGACGAGCGAGAGCTGGCGGATCAGCTTGTCCGTGTCGTGTGACACCCGCGCAGCACACTATCGCCGTACGGCTGTGGAACGCGACTGTGGAAAGCCTGTGGAAGGCGAGTCGGCTACGCCGCGGCTTTGGTCTCGAGATGCTGGTGCGACGGGCAGTAGTCGCGCTCCGGCAGCGGTGTGCGCTGGCACGGCTTGCCCTTGCGCGTCGTCGCGCGGCAGCGGGCGATCCCGCCGTCGAGCAGGCCCGACTCGATCTGCTCCTCGATGAAATCGACCGCGGCCTTCACACCCTGCTGCACCGCCCACGCGACCTGCGCCTGCGCGGTGATGGGAAAGTGGCGGCGGATGTCCTGGAACAGAGCCCGGTCGGGCTTCGCGAAATAGAGGGGATCGCTGGCCAGCCGTTCCATCGTCTGCTCACACGCCTCGAGCACGGCGCGGCGCGATTCCAGTTGTGTCTCTCGGTCGGAATACGGGTCGATCTGGTCTTTCACGGACCGGTAAATAGCCCGTGAGTATTGATACATGCACTGCTGCAACTGGGCCGTTCTCTCTTCGATCACGTGGCTCTCCGTCTCCTCCCGCAGACCCCGTAAGGCCTTATTCGAAGCCGATTCTCGCGGGGCTCCCCTTATGCCCGGGTTCCGATCCTACATGGTAACGACACTGTCACAAAGTCGGCCGATTCGTTGTCTTCCCAGCAAACGAAGCGACCTCACACGCGACGCCGGTCTGCAGCCGAGTCCCCCTCTGCGGCGCGGCGTCCGAACCCCGCCACCCAGATGATCGCGAGCACGAGGCCGACGACGCCCGCGGCGATCCCGACCCAGGGGACGATGAACAGCACGATGATCCCGACCACGATGAATGCAACGGCTACGCCGATCACAGGGTGCGCGTCCCCGCGACCGCGCATTGGGAAACGTCGGGACCGGGTCAGGCCTGGAGAACCACGAGCCGCTCCTCGGTCATCTCGCGGATCGTGTAGGCGGGGCCCTCCTTCGTGTTGCCGGATCCCTTGACCCCGCCGTACGGCATCTGGTCGGCGCGGAACGTCGGCGCCTCGTTGACGGTGACGCCGCCGAACTCGAGCGCCTCGGCCGCTGCGAGGGCCGTCGCGAGCGAGCCGGTGAAGGCTCCCGCCTGGAGACCGTAGTCGGTGCCGTTCGCGCGAGCGTAGGCGTCGTCCAGCGAGTCGACGGCGTTGACGACGCAGACGGGGCCGAAGACCTCGTCGCACACGACGCGGGCCGTCTCGGGCGCCTCTGCGAGCACGATCGGCCCGAGCGGATCGGCGTCGGTGGCGCCGGCCAGGAGCGTCGCGCCGGCGGCCTGAGCCTCCTCGACCCACTCGGCGATCCGCGTCCGCGCGTCGGTGTCGATCACCGGCCCGACGTCGGTCGCCTCGTCGCCGGGGTCGCCGACCACGAGGGCCCCGACCTTCGGGAGGAAGCGCTCGAGGAAGCCGTCGAGGACCGGCCGCTCGACGTAGATCCGCTGCACGGAGATGCAGCTCTGGCCGGCGAAGGAGAAGGCGTTCGCGGCCAGCTTCGTCGCCGCGAGGTCCAGGTCGGCGTCGGCAGCCACGATCACGGGCGTCGAGTTGCCGAGCTCGAGCCGCACGCGCTTCTTCGCCGCGCGCTCCGCGAGCCCCCAGCCGACGCCGCTCGAGCCGGTGAAGGTGATCATCCGGACCCGCTCGTCCTCCACGAGGACGTCGCCGATCTCGGCCGAGGGGCCGACGAGGACGGTGAGCCAGCCTGCGGGAAGGCCCGCCTCCCGCTCGAGCTCCGCGAGCAGCAGCGCCGAGAGCGGCGTCTGGCTCGCCGGCTTGAGGACGACCGGGCAGCCCGCGGCGAGCGCAGGAGCGAGCTTGTGGGCGACGAGGTTGCAGGGGAAGTTGAAGGGCGAGATCGCACCGATCACGCCGATCGGCCGCCGCAGGGTGAATGCGATCTTCCCCTCGCCGGCCTCCGACGCCGCCATCGGCACGACGTCCCCGGCGAGCTTCCGCGCCTCGACGGCGGCGAAGGTGTACGTCGAAACGGCGCGAGAGGCCTCGACGCGCGCGGTCTTGATCGGCTTGCCGGCCTCGGCGCAGATCGTCTGCGCCATGTCCTCGTGCCGCTCGCGCAGCAACCCGGCGACGCGGTCGAGGATCGCAGCCC
>DATEPQ010000043.1:0-2389 GCA_035273125.1 Gaiellaceae bacterium | reverse complement strand
TGCTCTCCAAGGGACACGGCCCCGCGGCCTTCTATGCGGTGCTCGCCGCCAAGGGCATCATCCCGACCGACGCGCTCGACGGCTTCGGCTCGTTCGACTCCGTGCTCGGCTACCACCCGGATCGCAAGCTCGCACCCGGAGTCGAGCTCTCGAGCGGCTCGCTCGGGCACGGCCTCGGAGTCGCGGTCGGCTCGGCGCTGACGGGTCGCCGCGTCTGGTGCCTCGTCGGCGACGGCGAGCTCGACGAAGGCTCGAACTGGGAGGCGGTGCAGTACGCGGGCCGGGTCGGGCTCGGAACGTGCACCGCCGTCGTCGTCGACAACGACTCCGCGTGGCTCGGCTGGCCTGAAGGAATCGAGCGCCGCTTCATGCTCGAGGGCTGGATCGCGCTGCGGGTGGACGGACGCGACCACGAGGCGCTCGAGGCGGCGCTGCGGCCCGACCTCGAGGGAAGACGCCCGCGCTGCATCGTCGCGGAGGTGGGGCCGAGATGAGCGGCATGCGCGAGCGTTTCTACGACCTGGTGCGCGAGGCGCTCGCCGAGGACGACCGGGTTGCGGTGGTCACCGCGCAGATCGGCAACGACTCGATCGGGGAGCATCCGCGCCACTTCGACGTCGGTATCCGCGAGCAGCTGATGATCGGCGTGGCCGCCGGTCTCGCGCTCGAGGGCTACCGGCCCGTCGCGCACTCCTACACGCCGTTCCTCGTCGAGCGGCCCTGGGAGTTCCTCAAGCTCGACCTCGGTCACAACGACCTCGGCGCGGTGCTCGTCTCGACCGGTGCCTCCTACGACGCGGCCCGCAGCGGCCGCACCCACCAGGCGCCGGAGGACGTCGCCCTCGTCGCGGCGCTTCCCGGCTGGACGATCCACGTGCCCGGCCATCCGGAGGAGCTCGAATCGCTCTTCCGCCGGTCCCTCGCCGACGACGAACGCGTCTACATCCGCATGAGCGAGGAGGAGAACCACGCCCGGGTGGACGGCGGCGGCTTCACCGTGCTCCGCCGCGGCTCCTCCGGCGCGCCGCTCGTCGTGGCGGTCGGACCGACGCTGAGGCCGCTGCTCGAGGCGACCGCGGACCGCGACGTGAGCGTCGCGTACCTCGCAACCGTCCGCCCGTTCCCGCACGACGGCGTACGGCATGCGCTCGCCGACGGGTCTGACGTCGTCCTCGTCGAGCCGTACCAGGCCGGCACCTCCGCGGCCGAGATCGCCGTCGCGCTGCGCGACCGGCCGCACCGGCTGCTGGCGCTCGGCGTCCCGAACGCCGAGTTCCGCCGCTACGGCACGGGAGCAGAGCACCGCGCCGCGCACGGGCTTGACTCCGCGGGCATCTCGCGCTCGCTCGCGGAGTTTCTCCCGTGACGCCTAGGCGACGTCTTTGAGCGAGTCCGTGACCGCGAGCGCCCGCAGCTTCTTCAGGCTCTGGTTCTCGATCTGGCGGATCCGCTCGCGCGTCACGTTGAACGCGCGCCCGACCTCGTCCAGCGTGCGCGGCTGCTCGCCGTCGAGCCCGTAGCGGAGCTCGAGCACCCGCCGCTCCCGGTGCGAGAGCGTGCCGAGGATGTTGCGCAGCAGCTCCTGCCGCAGCGTCGTGTCGGCTGCCTCGTCGGGGAGCGGAGCGTTCTCGTCGGTGAGGAAGTGGCCGAACTCCGACTCCTCCTCGTCGCCGACCGGCTTCTCGAGCGAGACGGGAGCCTGCGAGGTGCGCAGGATCTGCTCCACCTCGTCGAGCGGGAGGTCGACGTCACGTGCGATCTCGGTCGCCAGCGGCTCGCGGCAGAGCTCTCCCCGCAGCTTGCGCTCGGAGCGGACGATCTTGTTCAGCTTCTCGACGACGTGGACGGGCATCCGGATCGTGCGCCCTTTGTCGGCGAGCGCGCGCGCGACGGCCTGCCGGATCCACCAGGTCGCATAGGTCGAGAACTTGTAGCCCTTGCGCCAGTCGAACTTCTCGGCGGCGCGCACGAGGCCGATCGTTCCCTCCTGGATCAGATCGAGGAACGGCAGCCCCTGGTTGCGGTAGCGCTTCGCGATCGAGACGACGAGGCGGAGATTCGCCTCGACCATCTCCTGCTTCGCGCGGTGGTCGCCGCGCTCGATCCGCTTCGCGAGCTCGACCTCCTCCGCGGCGGTCAGCAGCTCGACCTTGCCGATGTCCTTCAGGAAGAGCTGGAGCGCGTCGGTGGAGACCTCGCGCACGGTCTGGTCGATCCGCGCCGTCTCCTTCGCTTCCGCCTCCACCGGCTGCGCGTCGACGATCTCGACCTGCAGCTCCTCGAGCGCCCGGTAGACGTCCTCGAGCTGAGCCGGCTCGAGCTCGAGCTCGTCGAGTGCTAGTGCGATCTCCTCGGCACTGATCCGGCCGGCGGCCTGTGCCGCCTCCAG
>DATEPQ010000042.1:0-12339 GCA_035273125.1 Gaiellaceae bacterium | reverse complement strand
GTACCTGCTCCCCTACCTCGAGGCCGAGAAGGCCGACATGAACGCGCGCTCCGCGGGCCGCGTGCTGATGGCGACCGTGAAGGGCGACGTGCACGACATCGGCAAGAACATCGTCGGTGTCGTCCTCGGCTGCAACAACTACGAGGTGCTCGACCTCGGCGTGATGGTGCCCGGCGAGCGGATCCTCGACACAGCGCTCGAGGTCGGTGCGAACGTCGTCGGGCTCTCGGGGCTGATCACGCCCTCGCTCGACCAGATGGTCGACGTCGCGCGGGAGATGGAGCGGCGCGGGATGGACCTGCCGCTGCTGATCGGCGGCGCGACCACGTCCCGCCAGCACACCGCGGTGCGGATCGCGCCGGCGTACTCGCAGCCGGTCGTCCACGTCCTCGACGCCTCGCGCGTCGTGCGGGTCGTCTCCGACCTGCTCGATCCCGAGCGCCGGGCCCGGCTCGACGTCGAGAACCGGGCCGACCAGGACCGGCTGCGAGAGCTCCACGCCGAGAAGGAGCGCAAGCCGCTGCTGCCGCTCGCGCGGGCCCGCGAGAACCGGCACCGGGTCTCCTTCGACGACCTGGCCGTGCCGGAATTCACGGGCCGCCGTCTCGTCGAGCCGGACCTCGCGACGCTGCGCGAGTACATCGACTGGCAGTTCTTCTTCCACGCCTGGGAGCTGAAGGGAAAGTTCCCGGCGATCCTCGAGCAGCCGGCCGCGCGCGAGCTGTTCGACGACGCCCAGCGTCTGCTCGACGAGATCGTTAGTGACAAGTTGTTACAAGCGCGGGGCGTGTACGGCTTCTGGCCGGCAGCCTCGGACGGGGACGACGTCGTCCTCGCCGACGGTATGCGCTTCTGTTTCCTCCGCCAGCAGTCCGACTACGGCGACTCCCGGCCGAACCGCTGTCTCGCGGATTACATCGCGCCCGCCGGAGACCACGTCGGCGCGTTCGCGGTCACCGCCGGCCTCGGGGCCGAGGAGCTCGCCGCCCGCTTCACGGCGGAGCACGACGACTACCACGCGATCATGGTCAAGGCGCTCGCGGACCGCCTCGCCGAGGCGTTCGCGGAGTACCTACACGAGGTCGCCCGCCGCGCCTGGTACGAGACCGGGCCGAAGCTCCCGCACGAACAGCTGCTCGCGGAGGGCTTCCGCGGCATCCGGCCGGCGTTCGGGTATCCGGCCTGCCCGGACCACAGCGAGAAGTCGAAGCTGTTCGCGCTGCTCGGCGCCGAGGAGGCGGGGCTCGCGCTCACGGAGACCTACGCGATGCTGCCGGGCGCAAGCGTGAGCGGCATCTACCTCGCGCATCCCGAGGTGCGGTACTTCTCCGTGGGGCGGATCGCACGCGACCAGGTCGCCGACTACGCCGGACGAAAAGGGGTCCCGCTCGCCGAAGCCGAGCGCTCGCTGCGCCCGAATCTCGCCTACGAGCCCGTCGAGGACGAGCCCGAAGTAAAGGTTGTTTCCGCCTCCTCCGGAAGCTGAGCTATCCTCGGTGGCCGGCGCCGCGGTGGGCGCCGAACTCGTTATGCGGACGACGCTGAAGCGCGGAATCGGGCAGGCAGTGGGGCTGAATGGCAACGGCCACGCCGCCGTGCCGGTCTTCGGGCCGGTCGTGCGGTACCGGCCGCCCGACCCGCCGCAACGGTCGCTGACCGGACTCATCCTGCGCGGCTTCGGCTGGCTGCTGCTCGCGGCTGCGGTGATCGGTGCCGGCGCCGCCGGCGGCCTCTACCTGTACACGCACGAGAGCCTCGCCGAGATCTCGAAGGCGACCCCGGGAACCAGCGTCGTGCAGCAACACCTTGCCGCCATCGACTCTCCCGACCAGCCGGCGATCGCGCTCGTCGCGGGCTACGACGTCCGGGCTGCCGACAAGGCGAGCGGGGCGAACCCGTACGCAGGCTCGAACTCCGACACGCTGATGCTCATGCGGGCCGACCCGAAGACGAACACGCTCTCGCTGCTCTCGTTCCCCCGCGACCTCTACGTGAACATCTACTGCCACGGGGACGTGGTTGACACGCGGGACCGGATCAACTCGGCCTGGCAGCTCTGCAGCAACGGACCGGCCGCCACGCTCGACACGGTCGAGCACCTGACCCACCTGCCGATCAACTACATGATCACGCTCGACTTCCACGCCTTCAAGCAGCTCGTCAACAACCTGCACGGCGTCTACATGAACGTCGACCGCCGTTACTACATCCCGCTGCATACGGGCATTTCGGCGATCAACCTCAAGCCGGGCTACCAGAAGCTCGACGGCGGCGAATCGCTGTCGTACGTGCGCTACCGGCACACGGACAGCGACCTCTACCGCAACGGCCGGCAGCAGCTCTTCATCGAGGCACTCAAGAGCCGTCTCAGGACGAGCCTCTCACTGACGAGCCTGCCGCTGGAAGTCCCGAAGCTGGTTCGCGTGCTCAAGGACAACATCAAGGTGGTGAAGGCCGGAGGTCAGCCGGTCGATCTCGGCGAGCTCACGAAGTATCTCGGGCTCATCTACAACCTCCCGCCCGGCCACACGTTCCGCAACGCCATTCCGCTGCACGACGTCAGTTACATCACGACCGCCGCCGGCGCGGACGTGGTGACGGCCCCGGCGAGTGCGATCGCCGCAGCGGTGAACAGCTTCCGCCACCCGGACGTCCGTGAGGTCTCGGTGGTCAACACCCAGTTCGGCGGCAAGCCGCAGACGCCGAAGAAGACGAAGAAGCAGCCCGCGCTGCCCAGGTCGCAGATATCGGTGCTCGTCCTCAACGGAAGCAACGTCGCCGGCGAGGCGGCCAACACGACGTACCAGCTGACCACCCGTGGCTACGCGACGAAGTCGCTCCCCTCGGCCGCCCAGGCGAATGCGCCCAAGGTGCAGCGCAACTCGGTCGTGTACTACGACCTGGCCCAGGCGAGTGCGCAGGAGGCCGCGCAGCAGCTCGCGCCGCTCTTCGGCGCCCACACGCGCGTCGTGCCGATGACGACGGCGATCTCCGCCATCTCGAGCCAGGCCGGCAATCCGATGACGGTTGTCGCCGTCGGCACGAGCTTCCCCGGCAGGCTCGTCGTCCACCGGCCGCCGAAGGTGCAGCCGAAGAAGCCGCCGCAGGTGAGCAACGGCGCGGCCATGACGGCGCCCCGGCTACGCCAGGTCTACGACGAGGTGCACTTCCCGCTGATGGTTCCGCACAAGATCGCGCTCTACTCGCATCTGGCCTCGGATCTGGGGGTCCGCGGCTTCAAGCCACTCAAGAACCAGCACGAGGTCGCGCTCACGTTCCAGGTCGGGGACACCAACGAGTACTGGCAGATCGAGGAGAGCACGTGGAACTCGGCGCCGATCCTCGCGAACCCGTCCTTCACGATCCCCCATCGCGGTCAGAAGTTGCTGGTCTACACCGTCGGCGGCGCCGTCCAGATGGTCGCGCTGCGCACGCCGCAGGCGACGTACTGGGTCTCGAACACGATCCTGAACGAGCTCTCGAACTCGACGATGATCGCGATCGCCGAGAGCTTCAGGCCCCTCCGTCGCTGAGAAGCGGATTACCCTAGGGCCGTGTCGAGGATCGCGATCTTCGGGGCCGGCTACGTCGGGCTCGTCACCGGCGCGTGCTTCGCTGATCTCGGCCACGAGGTCGTAGTGCGCGACGTGCTGCCCGAGCGCATCGAGGCCCTCCGGGCAGGCGAGGTGCCGATCTACGAGCCCGGGCTCGACGAGGTGCTCGAGCGCTGCCGCGACCGCATCTCGTTCACGCTCGACGTGCAGGAGGCCGTCGCCGGCGCCGACTTCCTCTACGTCGCGGTCGGCACGCCCCCGACGTACGCGGGCGACGCCGACCTCTCGGCCGTCTGGACCGTGGTCGACGAGCTCCCGGGGGACGCCCGAGCGACGATCGTGATGAAGTCGACCGTCCCGGTCGGCACGGGCGAGAAGGTTCGCGCCGCGCTCGACGCGCGCGGCCTCGACGCCGTCGGCTACGTCTCGAACCCGGAGTTCACGGCCGAGGGCACCGCGATTCGCGACTTCATGGAGCCCGACCGGATCGTGATCGGCGCCTTCGCCGAGGAGGACGGGGACGCGGTCGAGGCCCTGCATGCCGGGATCGATGCGCCGGTCGTGCGCGCGGACGTCAACTCCGCGGAGATGATCAAGCTCGCGGCGAACGCGTTCCTCGTCACGCGGATCAGCTTCATCAACGAGATCGCGAACGTCTGCGAGCTCGTGGGCGCGGACGTCGAGCAGGTGGCCCAGGGGATCGGGCTCGATCACCGGCTCGGCCCGCACTTCCTGCGGGCCGGCATCGGCTGGGGCGGCTCGTGCTTCCCGAAGGACTCGCTCGCGCTCAAGCAGCTCGCCGCCAACTCGGGCTACCACTTCCACCTCATGAACGCGGTCATCGAGGTGAACGAGCTGCAGAAGCGGCGCGTCCTCCAGAAGCTGCAACGCCATCTCGGCGGGCTGCGCGGCAAGTGCATCGCGCTGCTCGGCCTCGCCTTCAAGCCGAACACGGACGACATGCGCGAGGCGCCCTCGCTCGTCCTCGCCTCGCGGCTGATCGCCGAGGGAGCGGAGGTCCGCGGCTGGGACCCGATCGCGCGGCCGGAGCTGCAGGGGGTCACGCTCTGCGACTCGCCGCTGGAGGCGGTCACGGGCGCGGACGCAGCCGTGATCGTCACCGAGTGGCAGCAGCTCCTCGAGTTCCCGGGCGAGGAAACCCGCCGGGCGATGCGGCATCCGCTGATCATCGACGGGCGAAACCTCCTCGATCCGGAGACGGTGCGCGGCCTCGGCTTCGCGTACGAGGGAACGGGCCGCAGGGTCTCGGCGACGGACGTCCTGCCGGAGGCGGCCGAGCCCGAGCTGGAGACGAGCGACTAGTGGAAGCGCTCCTGCTCGCGGGCGGAAAGGCGGAGCGGCTCGGCGAGGCGGCGCAAGGGTTGCCGAAGCCGCTCGTGCCGGTCGGCGGGCTGCCGCTCGCGGCGTACGCGGTCGCGCGTCTGGTCGAGTCCGGCGTGACGCGGGTGATCGTCGCGTGCCGCAGCGGCGACGAGGAGGCATTCCAGCAGGCGCTCTCCGGGCTGGGCGCCGAGATCGAGGCGGTGGGGGAGGAGGAGCCACTCGGTCGCGGCGGCGGCCTCCGGCTCGCGGCCACGCGCCGGCAGGAGGACGGTCCCGTGCTCGCGCTCAACGGGGACGAGCTGCTCGACGTCGACTTTCGCGCGCTCCTCTCCGAGCACGAGGCGAGCGGCGCCGCGGGCACGATCGTCGTCGCTCAGGTGCGTTCTCCGTTCGGCGTCGTCGAGGTCGAGGACGGCGGGACGGTCACCGGCTTCCGCGAGGCGCCGCTGCTGGAGCACTGGGTCAACTCCGGCGTCTACGTGCTCGGCGAGGACGCAGTGGCGCTGCTGCCGGAGAAGGGCGACCACGAGCAGTCGACGTTCCCGCAGCTCGCGGGCGAGCGGCGGCTGCACGCACACCGCCACGAAGGCGTCTGGCTCACGGTCAACACGCCGAAGGACCTGCGGCGGGCGGCCGAGTTCCTCGAGGAGCACTCCGAGTGGCGGCCGCAGAGGCAACTCGCGTGATGCTCGACTCGCCGAACTACGGCTCGCTCGACCGATTCGCGTTCGACCCGCGCCGGGTCGAGAAGCCGTGGGGCTGGGAGCTGATCTGGGCGCACGCGGACGCCTACGTCGGGAAGATCCTGTTCGTGCAGGCGGGTGAGTCGCTCTCGCTGCAGTTCCACCGGGAGAAGGACGAGAGCTGGTACGTGCAGAGCGGGCGCGCGCGGCTCGAGCTCGGCGAGGCCGGGCAGGAGGCGCTCGACGAGGAGGTCGTCACCGCCGGCGCGTGCTTCCGCTTCCCTCCCGGGACGGTGCACCGGATCACCGCGGTCGAGGACACGACGATCCTCGAGGTCTCGACGCCGCATCTCGACGACGTCGTCAGGCTCGAGGACCGCTACGGACGCGAAGGCACCAGCGACGCCTGACCGCGTCCTGCGCTGGGACGGTTGCGTCAACGTCCGCGACCTCGGCGGGCTGCCGCTCACCGGAGGTGGCGAGACTGCGTATCGCGTGGTCGTGCGCGCGGACTGGCTGCCGGGACTGAGCGAGTCGGGACGGCAGGCGCTCGTCGACTACGGAGTCTCGCTCGTCGTCGATCTCCGGTCGGAGCGCGACGGCGACGAGGAGCCGCTGCCGCTGCCTGTGCAGCGCGAGCCGATGGATCCGCGTCTCGTCCCTGCGGCGTGGGACTGGCCCTCGATGCGCGAGGCGTATCTCGCCCTCGCCCACCGCTACCGCGGTGAGCTGGCACGGACGCTCAGCGCGCTCGGCTCGGCCGAGCCTCCCGTCACCGTTCACTGCGCTGGCGGACGCGATCGGACCGGGATCGCCTGCGGCATGGCGCAGTGGCTCGCCGGGGTCGAGCCCGACGCGATCGCAGCCGATCACGCGCTGAGCGACGAGAGTTGGGCGCCCTTCAACGCCGAGTGGCTCGCGCAGGCACCGGACGAGACCGAGCGCGAGCGCCGGCGGCGCATCTCCAGGCCCGCCGGCCGCACGCTCGTCGACGTCTTGGAAGAGATCGAGGAGCGAGAAGGAATCCGCAGTCTCCTGGTCGGTGCGGGTGCGGAAGAGAGCGCGCTCGACCGGCTCGTTACGCGACTCCGCGGCGAGGATTGACACAGCTCTGTTAAGGTCGGGCCGATGGATGCGCTCCACGTAGGGCCCGCAGCGGCTCGGACGGGCTGGTCCGCCCGCATGCTTCGGTATCTCGAGCAGGCCGGGCTCGTCGTCCCGTCGCGCACGCCCGCCGGGTACCGGCTCTACGGCCTGCGCGAGCTGAACCAGCTCCGCTCGCTCGCCGAGCTGCGCCGCCGCTTCGGCCTCGGGATCGGCGACATCGCCTTCGCCGCGCGGCTGCGCCGCGAGCCCGAGCTGCGAGCGGCTCTCGAGGGCTGGCTCGCCGATGTCGAGGACGGCCCGGGCTGGGTCGAGTGGGAGCAACGGAAGCACGAGCGGCTGCTGAGGGCCGCATAACCGAGAAAGGACTTCATGGCAGCGACGCAGCGTTACGACGTGAAAGATCTCGCCCTCGCCGACGAGGGCAAGCGGCGGATCGAGTGGGCCGACCGGCAGATGCCGGTGCTCGCGGCGAT
This sequence comes from Gaiellaceae bacterium, assembly GCA_035273125.1. Lineage (GTDB taxonomy): Bacteria > Actinomycetota > Thermoleophilia > Gaiellales > Gaiellaceae > Palsa-739. The sequence goes on along the minus strand of DATEPQ010000042.1, from coordinate 5,178 downwards.
CCGGGAGCGATTCGAGCGCGAGCAGCCGCTGGCCGGCCACCGCATCTCGGCGTGCCTCCACGTCACCACCGAGACGGCGAATCTCATGCGCACGCTGCAGGCGGGCGGGGCAGACGTCGTTCTCTGCGCCTCGAATCCGCTCTCGACGCAGGACGACGTCGCGGCGGCGCTCGTGGCCGAGTTCGACGTGTCCGTCTTCGCGATCAAGGGCGAGGACAACGACACGTACTACGCGCACATCGAGGCGGCCGTCGACCACAAGCCGCACTTCACGATGGACGACGGCGCCGACGTGATCGGCGTCCTCCACTCGGCGCGGCGCGAGCAGCTCGGCGAGATCATCGCCGGCACCGAGGAGACCACGACCGGCGTGATCCGGCTCAAGGCGCTCGAGGCGGAGGGGAAGCTCGGCTTCCCGATCATCGCCGTGAACGAGGCACAGACGAAGCACATGTTCGACAACCGCTACGGCACGGGCCAGTCGACGATCGACGGGATCATCCGCGCGACCAACGTCCTCATCGCAGGCAAGCGGTTCGTCGTCTGCGGCTACGGCTGGGTGGGGCGCGGAGTCGCCTCGCGGGCGCGCGGCATGGGCGCGCACGTGATCGTCACGGAGGTCGATCCGCTGCGGGCGCTCGAGGCCTCGATGGACGGCTTCGAGGTGCTGCCGCTCGAGCGGGCCGCGGAGGTCGGCGACCTCTTCTGCACGGCGACCGGCGACAAGCACGTGATCGCCCGCGCGCACATGGAGCGGATGAAGGACGGCGCGATCCTCGCCAACACCGGTCACTTCAACGTCGAGATCGAGATCCCGGCGCTGCGGGACATGGCGTCCGAGACGAAGCGTGCTCGCGAGTTCGTCGAGGAGTTCACGCTCGCCGATGGACGGCGCCTGTACCTCGTCGCCGACGGCCGGCTCGTCAACCTCTCCGCCGCCGAGGGACACCCCGCGCTCGTGATGGACATGTCCTTCGCGAACCAGGCCCTGGCGCTCGAGTACGCAACGCAGCACGCGAGCGAACTCGACCGGAAGGTCTACCCGGTGCCGCCGGAGATCGACAAGGAGATCGCCCGGCTCAAGCTCGAGACGATGGGCGTCGAGATCGACGAGCTCACGGAGGAGCAGGCGCACTACCTCGCCTCGTGGGACGAGGGCACCTGAGCCTTCCAGACGAGGCCCCCGCCGACACGTCCGGAACCTGGTTCCGGCCGTGTCCGGTTCAGACACGTCCGGAGTGGCGAGTCCCGGCACGACCAAACCGATCCCTGCAGCGCGGCACCTCCCGTCCGGCCACGTCCGGAACCTGGTTCCGGACGTGTGCTTTTGGGACATGAGCGGCGAGCTCGCGCCGGAGCGGATCGTTCGGCTCGAGGAGGACGGGCCGGCGGTCGTCTTGCTCGATCAGCGGCGGTTGCCGGACGAGGTCGTCGACGTGCGCTGCGCGACCGCGCAGGCCGTGGCCGACGCCATCCGGGAGATGGTCGTGCGCGGCGCGCCCGCGATCGGGATCGCGGCGGCGTACGGGATGGCGCTCGCCGCGCTGCGAGGCGATGACCTCGCCGCTGCCGAGCAAGTCCTCGCGAGCTCCCGGCCGACCGCGGTCAACCTTCCCTGGGCGCTCGCCCGGATGCGGGAGGAGCCGACCCCCGAGCGGGCGCGCGCGCTGCACGAGGAAGAGGTCGAGCGCTGCCGGAGGATGGCCGCGCACGCCGCCGAGCTCTTCCGGCCCGGCACCCGCGCGCTGACCCACTGCAACGCCGGCGGCCTCGCTACCGGCGGTTACGGCTCCGCCGTCGGCGCCCTGCGTGCCGCGGCCGAGCGCGGCCTCGTCGAGCGCGTGCTCGTGGACGAGACCAGGCCGCTCCTGCAGGGTGCCCGCCTCACGGCATGGGAGCTGGAGCAGGCCAGCATCCCGCACGCCGTCATCGCCGACTCGGCGGCCGGCTCGCTCATGGCTCGCGGCGAGGTCGACCTCGTCGTCACCGGCGCCGACCGGATCGCCGCGAACGGAGACACCGCCAACAAGATCGGGACATACTCGCTCGCCGTGCTAGCCGCGCATCACGAGATCCCGTTCTACGTCGTCGCTCCCACCTCGACGCTCGACGGCGAGACGCTCGACGGCTCGGGGATCCCGATCGAGGAGCGCGACCCGGCCGAGCTGACGAGCCGCTTCCCCGCCCGCAATCCCGCCTTCGACGTGACGCCGGCCGCGCTGATCGCAGCGATCGTGACCGAGACCGGCGTCCACCGCGCGCCGTACGGAGAGTCGCTGGCGTGAAGTGCGTGATCCTCGCGGCGGGCTACGCGACCCGCCTGCGGCCGCTGACCGACGACGTGCCCAAGCACCTGCTGCCGGTCGGCGGGCGGCCGATGCTCGACTGGGTGCTCGAGCGCGTGCGGGAGATCGAGGACGTGACCGAGGTCCACCTCGTCACGAACAGCCGCTTCGCGCCGGCCTTCGAGCGCTGGGCCGAGACGCACGGGGTGACCGTCTACGACGACGGAACCACCTCGAACGACGACCGCCTCGGCGCGGTCGGAGATCTCCGGCTCGCCGTCGAGAGGGCCGGGCTCGAGAGCGACGAGCTCGTCGTGCTCGCGGGGGACAACCTCTTCGACTTCTCGCTGCCCGCCTTCGTCGAGTGGTGGCGCGCGAAGCCGCAGCCCGCGAGTGCCGTACCGCTCCACGACGTCGGCGACCTCCGGCTCGCGACGCAGTACGGGATCGCCGACACCGACGCGGGCGACCGCATCGTCCGCTTCGTCGAGAAGCCGAGCGACCCGTCCTCGACGCTCGCATCCACGCTCATCTACCTCCTTCCGCCGGAGCACGCGCGGCTCGTCCAGACCTACCTGGACGAGGGCCTGAGCCCGGACAACGCAGGGAGCTTTCTGGGCTGGCTCGCCGGCCGCGAGCCCGTCTACGGCTACCGCTTCGCCGGCACCTGGTACGACATCGGGGACAAGACGCAGCTCCTCGAGGCGGACAACCAGCTACGGGAGCTCGCCGGCCTGCCGGAGCGCGGGTCGTACAGCCTCGACTGATTCGGCACGTTCCGGCCACAACTCGGGGCCTAGCGTCGAGGGATGCTCGACCTGCTCCTGCCGCAGCGCTGCGTGGTCTGCCGCAGCGCCGGGAGGCAGCTCTGCGACGGTTGCCGCGCGGAGCTGCCGCGGATCGAACCGCCCCTCTGCGCGCGCTGCGGGGCTCCGACCGTCTGGCCGGTGGAACGGTGCCGCGAATGCGCGGGACGACGCCTCGGGTTCGCCAGCGCCCGTGCGGCCGTCGGCTACGACGCCGCGGCACGTCGGCTCGTCCACTCCTGGAAGGAACGCGGGCTCCGCCGGCTCGCCGCCGAGGCGGCCCAGCTCGTGGCCGAGCGGCTCTCGCCGCCGCGCGTCGACGCGCTCACGTTCGTCCCTTCCGACCGCGGGCGGCGCCTCGAGCGGGGCCACAATCCCGCAGAACGGCTCGCGCTCGAGCTCGCGGCACTCTGGGAGCTCCCGTGCATCGCGCTGCTCGAGCGAACCCGCGGAGGCCGCCAGCGCGGCAGCTCGGTGGCCGAGCGCCGCACGGTAGGCGGAGCCTTCCGCGCCACCGACGCCGCGCCCCGTCGCGTCGCCGTGATCGACGACGTCTACACGACCGGCGCCACCGCCGCGGCCGCCGCGACGGCCCTGCGCGCGGCAGGGGCACGCCGGGTCGAGGCGATCGCGTTCGCGCGCGCGCTTCGCCGAGGCTAGACCCGCATCCGCCTGAAGCCCGCCCGAGTAGGGTTAGAAACTCCTACCGCACCGCGACAGGGGAGGCCGCCGATGCAGCTTCACGTCAAGGGCAGGAATTTCGAGGTGAACGACTCCATCCGGAGCTACGTCGAGCGAAAGCTCCGAAAGCGCGACCGCCGCGTCCACGACCTGACGGAGGTCGAGATCGAGCTGGCGGTGGAGAAGAACCCGTCGATCGCCGATTCCCACGTCGCCGAGGCGACCGTCCACCTCAAGGGCCGTACGCTGCGCGCGCGAGAGACCGCACGCGACATGAAGGCGGCGATCGACGAGCTCTCCGACAAGCTCGTCCGCCAGGTCAGGGACCTTCACGACAAGCGCGTCGACGGCCGCAGGCACGTCGACGAACCGGCGACGGCGGATCCGATCGAGGCGGAGATCACCGAGAGCTAGCGGGGTAGGCCGCTACCCTAGGCCCGTGGAGATCGGCAACCTCGAGAAGGTTCTCCGCGTCGGCGAGGGCCGCCGCCTCAAGCGGCTCCAGGAGCAGGCCGCGTACATCACCTCGCTCGAGCCCGACTTCGAGCAGCTGTCCGCCGCCGACCTCCAGGCCAAGACGGCGGAGTTCCGGCAGCGGCTCGACAACGGCGAGACCCTCGACGACCTCGTCTTCGAGGCGTTCGCGGCCGTCCGCGAAGCCCGGAGGCGCGCGTCCAACCAGCGCATGTTCGACGTGCAGCTGATGGGCGGGATCGTCCTCCATGAGGGCGACATCGCCGAGATGAAGACCGGCGAGGGAAAGACGTTCGTCGCGAGCCTCGCCCTGTACCTCAACGCACTCGCCGGCCGCGGCGCGCACCTCGTCACGGTCAACGACTACCTCGCTCAGCGCGACGCCGAATGGAACCGGCCCGTCTTCGAGTCGCTCGGCATGACGGTCGCCCACATCGAGACGATGATGTCGTTCGAGGCCCGCAAGGCCGCCTACGCCGCGGACGTCACGTACGGGACGAACTCCGAGTTCGGCTTCGACTACCTGCGCGACAACATGGCGGTCGCCCTCGAGGGACTCGTCCAGCGCGGCCATGCCTACGGGATCGTGGACGAGGTCGACTCGATCCTGATCGACGAGGCGCGGACGCCGCTGATCATCTCCGGCGAGCCGGAGACGGCGGCCCAGATCTACTACGACTTCGCGCGCGTCGCCAAGCAGCTGGTCGCGTTCCGCTCGTCGCCCGGCGACCCGAAGGGCGCGGCGGAGGAGGCGGGCGCTGACTTCGAGTTCGACGAGAAGCACAAGACCGTCGGCGTGACGCCGCAGGGCGTGGCGAAGGTCGAGCGCGCGCTCCGGATGGACAATCTCTATGCGCCGGAGAACACGCAGCTCGTCAACCACCTTTACCAGGCGCTCAAGGCCGAGTCGCTCTATCAGCTCGACGTCGACT
>DATEPQ010000041.1:0-8753 GCA_035273125.1 Gaiellaceae bacterium | reverse complement strand
TGGGCCTGCTCCAGCTGCTCGGAGTCGAGTGACGCGACCCACTGGCCGGCCGGGCCGACGCCCCGGCCCATCGCCAGCCAGAACTCCTGGAAGTCGCCGTATTCGGCGGTCACGTCGAGCTCGGCCGTCTCGACCTCGCCGTGCGGGACGAGCAGGCTGTGGATCTCCTCCGGCGTGCGGTAGCGGCGCGGCTCGGTCGCGCGCGAGGATCCAACGGCCTCCGCGGTCGCGTCGATCGCGCGGAACATGTCGACCTCGGCGACGCCCCACATGCAGACCGCGACGCGCCGAGCCACCCGGGCCATCTCGGCCACCGCCGCCGGGCCGTCGGAGACGAAGGCGATCACGAGCTGGGCGAGCGCGACGTCGAAGGAGCCTGCGTCGAACGGGAGCGCCTCCGCCGGCGCCTCCTGCACCTCGATGTCCGGGAAGCGCTCGCGCAGGACGGCGACGAACTCCGGTGACGGATCGGCGGCGGCGACCGACGCGCCGCGCGAGACGAGCTCGGCGGTGAGCGCGCCCGTCCCTGCGCCGACGTCGAGCGCCCGGAGGCCGGAGTTCACGCCGGCGAAGTCGGCGAACAGCGGCGCCAGGCGCCTCGAGTAGCGACCCATGAAGTCGTCGTAGGCGTCGCTGTCGACGCGGAAGGCCCCGCTCATGCGCCGAGCCTACTCGCCGACGAACTGGGCGATCGAGATGAGGTTGCCCTCGCTGTCCTTGAACCAGGCTGCCTTCACCGGCCCGTAGTCCATGATCCCGTCGCGGAAGCTGCAGCCGGGCGGCGCCTCGTAGGTCTCGAGCTCGACGCCGCGTTCCCGCAGCGTCGCCGCCGCCGACTCCACGTCGTCGACCGCGAAGCCGAGCTGGTCGTGGGCGCCTGAGGGTGAGCCGCTCGAGGGGAAGACAAGAAACGAGGAGCCGCCGCACTCGTAGAAGAGGTGGCCGCGGTGGTCGCGTACCGGCTCGAAACCGAGCACGTCGCGGTAAAAGGCGCGGGCGCGCTCGACGTCCTGCGCAGGCAGCTTCGCATAGGCGCTGCGGAACAACTCGGTCATGCCTCCCCCCTCGTCCGATGGTCCTCGGCAGCGGCGATCTTACGCAGGTCAGCTGGCTCGTTGACGTTCGCGAGCTGCCGTTCCTCGAACTCGATGCGTGCCGTGTCGAGGCCGTCGAGGACCGCGCGGAGGCGCCGCTCGCCTGTCTCGAACGCTGGCAGCGCGCGCCGCGCGACCGCACAGGGCAACGGCCCGGCCTGCGCGACAGCCGCGTCGCGGCACGCTCGCGCGAGACTCCGCAGTGCGTCGGGGGTCAGCAGAGGCATGTCCACGGGGACGACGACCGCCAGCTCATGTGTCGCCGCGCGCAGGCCGACGGCGATCGCGGCCACCGGCCCGGTGCCGGGGTCGGCCAGGCCGTCGCCTCCGACGACGATCCGCTCGGCGCAGACCACACCGAGCAGCCGCCACGCCCGCTCCGCGAGCGTCTCCCCGTCGAGCTCGGCGAGCTCCTTCGGCGACCCGAAGCGGCTGCTCGCGCCGCCGGCGAGCAGGATCCCGCTCAGCGTTTGATCCGCCACGGCTCCGTGTAGACGTTGACCGAGCCGCCCCGGACGAACCCGCAGAGCGTGATGCCGCGGTCGCCCGCGAGCTCGACCGCGAGGCTCGAGGGAGCACCCACCGCAACCAGCACGGGGCAGCCGGCGACCGCCGCCTTCTGCACGAGCTCGAAGGAGAGCCGGCCGCTGACGCAGAGCGCGTTCTCCGCGAGCGGCAGCAACTCCTCGCGGAACGCCCAGCCGACCACCTTGTCGAGCGCATTGTGGCGGCCGACGTCCTCACGCACGCACAGCGGCTCGCCCGCGGGAGAGAAGAGCCCCGTCGCGTGCAAGCCGCCGGTGGCGGCGAAGGCGGCCTGCGACTCTCGCAGCCGGTCCGGGAGCGATGCAACGAACGCGAGCGGCAGCGTCAACCCGGACTCCACCCTCGCCGCCTCGACTGCAACGGCCTCGAGCGCCCCCTTGCCGCAGACTCCGCACGAGGACGAGGTGTAGAAGCTCCGCTGCAGGCCCGCCGGGTCGAAGCCGGGCGCTTCGACCTCGACCGTGTTCGCGGCGAGGTCGTCGGGCAGCCGGGCCTCGAGCGGCCGCAGGCCCTCGGAGAGGCAGAAGCCGAGCGCGAGCTCCTCGTCGTGGCCGGGGGTCCGCATCGTCACGGCGACCGGCCGGCCCCCGATCCGGATCTCGAGCGGCTCCTCGACGGCGACCCGGTCGGCCTCGGTCGTACCCGCCGGGAGCCGGAGGACGTCGAGGGCGGCAGCCGAGTAGGGCGGCGCGTCCATCAGGGACGCAGCGTAGCCCTGTGGGTCAGGTCTCTTCGGTCTCGGCGGCGTCGAGCGGTGCGTCCGCGGTCGCTCGGGTGGTCACGAGGTGGTCGAAGACTGCGCGGTAGCCGTTGACGGCGGCCGCGACGTCGCCGGGCGAGACTTCGTCGGCGCCACGCTCCACGCCCTGGACGATCTCGTGCGCGGCGAGGTACTCGGCGACGATCTCGCGCTCATCTCCCTCGGCGACCACGGGGTCCGTCAGCTCGTAGCCGCTCTCCTCGAGCATCCGCGTGACGAGCCGGTCGAGCTCGGGGAGCGCATGCGCAGGGTCGGCGCGTAGGTCCTCCTCGAGCGCCTCCCACTCGCTCTCCCACTCGTGCAGGTTCAGGCCAGGGTCGTACATGCCCCGGGTCCTGCGCAGGCTGCGGCGACTTCAAACGCCCCCGCCGCCGAGGGCAGGAACTTCGCCCGCGCGGCGCCGGCTTTGCCGGCGGCGCTTACAGGCCAGGTCGTACGATCGGCCGGTGAGGACGCTGGTGGTCGGGTCGGGAGGTCGCGAACATGCTCTCGCCTGGTCTCTTTCCCGCAGCGGCGTTCTCGAGGAGCTGCACGCCGCCCCTGGCAACCCGGGAATCGCGGCGCTCGCCCACTGCCATCCCGTGCGCGCCGACGACCACGCGGCGCTCGTCTCGCTCGCCCGCGAGCTCCGGATCGACCTCGTCGTCGTCGGGCCCGAGGCGCCGCTCGTCGCGGGGCTCGCCGACGAGCTCCGTCACCGTGGCATCACCGTCTTCGGCCCGAGCGCCGCGGCCGCCCGGATCGAGGGCTCGAAGTCGTTCGCGAAGGAGGTGATGGACGCGGCCGGCGTCCCGACCGCGCGGACGCTCCCGGTCGCACAGCCGCCGTGCGTCCTCAAGCTCGACGGGCTCGCTGCCGGGAAGGGCGTGTGGGTCTGCCGCACCCAGGACGAGCTCGACTCCGCGCTGCGGGTCGCCGAGGCGTTCGACCAGCCGTTCCACGTCGAGGAGCTGCTCGAGGGGCCGGAGCTCTCGCTCTTCGCCCTCGCCGCCGGGGAGGCCGCGGTCGCCTTCCCGCCCGCCCGCGACTACAAGCGGATCGGGGACGGCGACGCCGGTCCGAACACCGGCGGCATGGGCTCCTTCTCGCCCCTGCCCGACGTCCCCGACGAAGACGCGGCCGAGATCCTCGAGACCGTGCACCTGCCCGTGCTCCGCGAGCTCGCGCGGCGCGGCGCGCCCTTCCAGGGGCTTCTCTACGCAGGGCTGATGCGGACCGACGACGGGCTCCGCGTGATCGAGTTCAACTGCCGCTTCGGCGATCCCGAGACGCAGTCGCTCCTGCCCCGGCTCGAAAGCGACTTGCTGCGGCTGCTCGCCGGCGACCTCTCGCAGCGGCTGGAGCTTGCCGGCCGCGCCGCCGTCACGGTCGTGATCTCGGGCGGCGCGTACCCCGACCGCGGCGACCAGGGCACTCCGATCGAGGGCGTCGAGGCAGCCGAGGCCACGGGGGCGCTCGTCTTCCACGCGGGGACGGCGCTCCACGACGGACACCTCGTCACGAACGGCGGCCGGATCCTCGACGTCGTCGGGGTCGGTGACACGGTGGCGGCGGCGAGAACCGCGGCCTACGACGCGGTTGCACACATAGATTTCGCCGGCATGCACTTCCGGACCGATATCGCCGATGTCTGACGGGCCTCGCGTCGGGATCCTCGTGGGCTCGGAGTCGGACCGCGAGCGGATGGAGGGCGCGACGAAGCTGCTCGACGAGGCCGGTGTCGACTACGAGTTCGAGGTCCGGTCGGCCCACCGCACGCCGGATGCCGTCGCCGAGTACTCGCGCAGCGCGCGCGACCGGGGGCTGCGCGTCCTCATCTGCGGTGCGGGGCTGTCGGCGGCGCTACCGGGAGCTGTGGCGGCTCAGACCGACCTGCCGGTGATCGGCGTCCCTCTCCGCTCGAGCCTCAGCGTGCTCGACGGCCTCGACGCACTGCTCGCGATCGCGCAGATGCCGCCCGGCGTTCCGGTGGCGGCGGTCGGGGTCGACAACGCCCGCAACGCCGCCGCACTCGCGCTCCGGATCTTGAACCTCTGAGATCGGCGCCGACCCCCTCCGAGCCGGCGCCGATCTCTGGCGCCCCGCTCTAGAACTCGTTTCGCAATGACCACGCGCTGACCGGGTGCGATGGTCGAGTGCGAGACCAGGACGCAGGGAGCGTGAATAGCAGCGCTATTCACGCGACTGAGGACGCCGGATCGCGCCGACCAGCGCGGCCGGGCGGCCCGTGCTTCTTTGTGAAACGAGCCCTTAACCGACGATGTTTGTGCCGCCGACGGGCAACGGCACATGGCCGACGCCCTGGGCGTCGAGCGCACCGGCGAGGGCGTCGTGCGCCTCCGTCGGCCGCAGGCCGCAGTTACAGCTCGACGTCCCCTGCGTCATGACGCCCGCGAACTGGATGCCACGGTGGTACTTGCCGCTGGCGATCCGCGCCAGCTCCGCCCACTGCTCGGCCATCGCCGAGTTGTAGATCTCGGGCAATGCCTTCGTGTTGGGCAGGCCGCCGGCGACGTACCACGCCTGCCGCGCGGTCCACACCGCGCCGACTCCGCCGTCGAGCGAGCCGTAGTTGAAGAGCGTGTGCCCGTGCACCCCCGTGCGGAAGCCGTGGAAGAACTGGCGCGTCTGGCGGAACGCCGGGTCCCACGCGGGCTCGGCGTCGTCGGCGGCAGCCGACTCCACGTGCGCGTCGAGGCCCTGCCGGGCGAGCATGCGCCCGAGCCTGTTCGTCTCGCGGGCCCAGCGCACGCCGGCGGTGTAGGCGCTCGGCACCGACGGGTGGTAGTTGCTCGTACCGCGCGCGAGCTCGATCGCAGCGGTGGAGCCCTCCGGCAGGCAGGAGACATACCCGCGGGCGTAGCCGAACATCGCGTTCGTGATCCTCCGGTTGGGTGCGAAACGACCGGAGAAGAGCAGCGTCCCGTAGCCGCCGTGCTGGAACGAGGGCTTGCCGAAGTCGAGAACGACGACGCCGTTCTCGTGACGGCGCGCGGCGTGGCACCCCTGGTGCGCGAGGACCTTCGGATTCGCCGTGCGCTCGTAGATCGAGAGCGTGGTCGCCCGCAGCGGGTGCTTCGGCCGGGGCTGCCGGACGGCCCTGGCCTTCGTGGCCCTGGGCTTGTCGGCCCGGCGCTGCGGCGCATGCTGCCGAGCCGCGTGCTTGTGCGCCGCGTGTGTGTGCTCCGCGGCGCGGTGCGCGGGCTTCGCCTCGTGCGGATGCGCCGGCTTGACCGGAAGGGAACGAAGCACCCGGAGCCACGCGCGCGGATGCGCCGCGAAGCTCGGTACCAGGCTGTGATGGGCAGGCGCGATCACGGCCTCGACCTGGGCCCGGGGGCCATGGGCCTCGGGGCTATGCGCCTTGAGGGCGTGGCTCTTGGCGGGCTGCCCGTCCGCCATGGCGCCGCCGGTGACGCCGAGGGCGAAGGAGAGAGCGGCGGCGATGGGGAGAAAATACCTCTTCAAGAACACCTTCCTACAGATTTCGCGGGCAAAATCCGCGCCAGAGTAGCGGCGTATTTCGCCGGTCGCGGTCCCCCGTTCGAGGGGCTCCGGCAGACGAGCGCTCTAGACTGGAGCACGTGATCGCCCGCTACTCGCGCCCGGCCATGGCCCGGATCTGGTCGGACGAGGGGAAGCTCGCGACCTGGCTCGAGGTTGAGCAGGCGGCCACGGCGGCGTGGGCCGAGCTCGGCGTCGTGCCCGGCGACGCAGCGGCGCGCATCGCCGAGGCGCGGCCGCCGAGCGCAGAACGGGTCGCCGAGCTCGAGGCGACGCTCCATCACGACACCGCCGCCTTCGTCGACGCCGTCGCCGAGCAGCTGGGCGAGGAAGGCCGCTGGTTCCACTACGGCCTCACCTCCTCGGACGTCGTCGACACCGCGCTCTCCGTGCAGATCCGGGAGGCGGGAGCGCTGATCCTCGCGGGCCTCGACCGTGCGTTCGCCGTCGTCTCGGCCCGTGCCGAGGAGCACCGCGAGACGCTGCAGATCGGCCGCACCCACGGCGTCCACGCCGAGCCGACCACCTTCGGGCTCAAGCTCGCGGGCTGGGCGTTCGAGCTGGCCCGCGGCCGCGAGCGCGTCGCCCGCGCTCTCGAGGGAATGCGGGTCGGCAAGCTCTCCGGCGCCGTCGGCACCTATGCAGCCACCGACCCCGAGCTCGAGCGGCTCGCCTGCGAGCGCCTCGGCCTCGAGCCTGCGCCGACCTCGACCCAGATCCTGCAGCGCGACCGCCACGCCGAGCTGCTCGCCGCGCTCGCGGTCGTGGCCTCCTCGCTCGACTCGTTCGCCCTCGAGGTGCGGCACCTCGCGCGCACCGAGGTCGGCGAGGTGCAGGAGCCGTTCGGCCGCGGCCAGAAGGGCTCGTCGGCGATGCCGCACAAGCGGAATCCCGTCGTCGCCGAGCGGATCTGCGGGCTCGCGCGCGTGGTGCGGGGCTGCTCCGTGGTAGGGCTCGAGAACGTCGCCCTCTGGCACGAGCGCGACATCTCCCACTCGTCGGCCGAGCGCGTCGTCATCCCCGATGCGTTCCTCGCGCTCGACTACATGCTCGAGCGCTTCACCTGGCTCGTCGAGGGCCTCGTCGTGCGCCCCGAGCGGATGCGCCGAAACCTCGAGGCAAGCCACTTCCTCTTCTTCAGCCAGCGCGTGCTCAACGCGCTCGTCGAATCCGGACTCGCGCGCGACGACGCCTATCGCCTCGTGCAGCGCGCGGCGATGCGTGCGTGGGAGGAGGAGCTCGACTTCCGCGAGCTCTGCCGCTCGGACGACGAGATCGCCTCGCGTGTCGACCTCGCCTCGGCCTTCGACCTCGGCGCGTACACGCGCCACGTCGACACCGTGTTCGCCCGTCTCGAAACCCTCAAGGAGGAACCGCTTCATGCCTGAGACCCACATCGCGTCCGGGAAGGTCCGTGACATCTACGAGATCGACGAGGAGCGGCTGCTGCTCGTCGCGTCCGACCGGATCTCGACCTTCGACGTCGTGCTGCCGACGGAGATCCCGGACAAGGGCCGCGTCCTGACCGGCCTCTCGGGCTACTGGTTCACGCTCCTCGCTCCGATCGTGCCCAACCACATGCTCGCGATCCGCGACGACGGCCGCTCGATGGAGTGTCGCCGGCTCGAGATGCTGCCGATCGAATGCGTGGTGCGCGGCTATCTCGCGGGGTCGGGCTGGAAGGACTACCGCGCGAGCGGCGAGGTCTGCGGGCACCGGCTTCCCGAGGGCCTGCAGGAGTCCGACAAGCTGCCCGCGCCGATCTTCACCCCCGCGACGAAGGCCGTGGAGGGGCACGACGAGAACATCACCCGCGAGCAGGCGGCCGAGCTCGTGGGCGAGGAGCGGTTCCGGGAGGTCGAGGAGGTCTCACTTCGGCTCTACAAGACCGCGGCCGACCATGCGCTGCGCGCGGGTCTGATCATCGCCGACACGAAGTTCGAGCTGGGAATCGACAGCGAGGGCACGCTCGTGCTCGGCGACGAGGCGCTGACGCCGGACTCCTCCCGCTTCTGGCCGGGCGACTCGTATGAGCCCGGCCGGCCGCAGGACAGCTTCGACAAGCAGTTCGTCCGCGACTACTGCGAGACGACCGGCTGGGACAAGACCGACCCCGGCCCGGACCTGCCCGACGAGGTCGTGCAGGTCACGCGCAAGAAGTACCACGAAGCCTTCGAGCGGCTGACGACGATCCCGTTCCCGGCCTACCTCGACGATCCGACCGTGGTGCTCGGTTGAGGGCGACGGTCCTCGTCCGCCCCAAGCCGGGCATCCTCGACCCCCAGGGCGAGGCGGTCGGCTCGGCGCTCGGCCACCTCGGGTTCGAGGTGCAGGACGCGCGCGTCGGCAAGGTGATCGATCTCGAGGTCGAGGCCGCCGACGAGGCGACCGCCAAGGCGCAGGTGGAGCAGATGTGCGAGCGGCTGCTCGCGAACCCGCTGATCGAGTCGTACGAGGTCGAGATCGTTGGCTAGCCCGCAGCCCAGGATCGGGGTCGTCACCTATCCGGGCTCGCAGGACGACCGGGACGCACTGTGGGCGCTCGCCGCGCTCGACGCCGAGGCGGTGCCGGTCTGGCACGAGGAGCGCGAGCTGCCGGACCTCGACGCGGTCGTCCTCCCCGGCGGCTTCTCGTACGGTGACCACCTTCGCTGCGGGGCGATCGCGCGCTTCTCGCCCGCGACGGCCGCGGTGCGCGAGTTCGCCGAGGCCGGCGGCTTCGTGCTCGGCATCTGCAACGGGTTCCAGATCCTCTGCGAGGCCGGCCTGCTGCCGGGCGCGCTGCTGCGGAACGAGTCGCTCCGCTTCGTCTGCCGCGACATCCCGGTGACGGTCGAGCGGGACGACCT
>DATEPQ010000040.1:0-2964 GCA_035273125.1 Gaiellaceae bacterium | reverse complement strand
GAGGACGAGGCCGTGCTCGACCTCGAGGAGGCGGCGATCGCCCACGTCGCCGCCGTCGATCCGGACCTGCCGGTCGCCCGGCAACTCGCACCGCGGGCGACGTTCGACGGCCATCAGGTGCGCCTGTTCGAGCGGCTGCACGGCCGCAAGGGCGGCCCCGAGCTCGACGACGGCGCGGTGCGTGAGATCGCCGCCGTGCACGCTCGCCTCTGCGTCGCGCTCCGCTCCTTCTTCCACCCGGCGGCCGGCCGCGAGCTGCTCTGGAACCTCCGCGCCACGCCGCGCCTGCGGCCGCTGCTCGAAGAGATCCCCGACCCCGCCCGGCAGGCCCTCGTCGCGCGGGTCCTCGACCGGTACGAGGAGCGCGTGGCGCCGCAGTGGGAGCGGCTTCGCGGACAGGTCGTGCACGGGGACTTCAACCTCGACAACCTCCTGCTCGACTCGCAGGACCGGGTCAGCGGGATCCTCGACTTCGGCGACTGCGGCCACACGGCGCTCGCGGCCGACGTGGCCGTCGCGCTCGCCTCGTTCCTGCGCGGACGGCCGACCGACGACGCCTTTCGGATCTCGAGGATCGCGCTCGACGGCTTCACCTCCCGGCTGCCGCTCGAGCCCCTCGAGCTCGAGCTGGTCGGCGACCTCGTCGCGGCGCGACTGGCGGCGATCGTCTCGATCAGCGCCTGGCGCACCCGCCGCTTCCCCGAGAACGCCGAGTACATCGAGGCGTGGGACGACGACTCGTGGCGCCTGCTCGAGCTGCTCGACGCGCTCGACCCGGAGGAGGTCGCGCGGGAGCTCGGCGCACGAGGCTACTCGTCCGCCACGCCGCAACTCGCACGGCGGCGGGACGAGGCGTTCGGAGCCCTGCTGACGCCCCTCACGTACGCGCGCCCCGTGCACGCCGCCCGTGCCGAGGGCGTCTGGATCCACGAGCCGGACGGCCGGCAGCTCCTCGATGCGTACAACAACGTCCCGGTCGTGGGGCACTGTCATCCGCGGGTGACGGAGGCGGTCGTTCGCCAGACGCGCCTCGGCGCGACCAACGCGAGATACCTCGCCGAACCGCTGGTCGAGCTCGCCCAGCGATTGCTCGCGACCTTCCCGCCGGAAGCGGCCCTCGACACGGTGCTGCTCGTCAACTCGGGCAGCGAGGCGAACGACCTCGCCTGGCGTCTCGCGGCCGGGGTGACCGGACACGACGGGGCCCTCGTGACCGAGAACGCGTACCACGGCGTCACCGCGGCGACGACCGGGCTCTCCCCGGAGGACTGGCCGAGCGTGCAACCGCGCGTCGCCCGCATCTCCCCGCCCGGCAGAGGCCCGGACCTGGACGCCGCCCTCGACACCGCACTCGAGGAGCTCGGCGGACAGCTCGCTGCGACCTTCCTCGACGGCTCGCTCATGAGCGACGGGATCCACGTGCCGGAGACCGCGGAGCTCCGCCTGTTCGTGGAGCGCACGCACGCTGCGGGAGGGCTGTACGTCGCGGACGAGGTGCAGGCCGGCCACGGCCGGTGCGGGCCGGAGCTCTGGTCGTTCGCGCGGCACGGCATCGCCCCGGACGTCGTGACGCTGGGCAAGCCGATGGGCAACGGCTACCCGGTCGCGGCGGTGGTGACCCGGCGCGACCTCGCGGAACGGTTCCCGTACGCAGGACGGACGTTCTCGACCTTCGGCGGGAACCCGGTCGCAGCGAGCGCCGCCCTCGCGGTGCTCGACGTGCTCGAGGACGAGCGGCTACCGGAACGCGCCGCGGGCGTGGGAGAGCGGTTGCGCGCGGCAATCGAGAGCCTGGACAAGGCGGACATCGTCGAAATCCGGGGCCGGGGTCTTCTCGCGGGCGTCCAGCTCTCGAGCGCCCGCCTGGCCGCACGCGTCACCGACGAGCTGCGCGAGGCGGGGGTCCTCGTGGGACGCACCGGCAAGCACGGCGACGCACTCAAGATCCGGCCGCCGCTCGCGTTCACGGATGAACACGCCGAGCAACTCGTTCAGGCGCTCGACCGGGTTTTGGGCTGATCTTTGCGTCGCGAAGCCGTATCGTCCGACCGGATGGCCGTCGAGCAGACCGATGCGCAGCTCGTCTCCCGGTGCCGGGAAGGCGACCCCGCCGCCTGGAACGAGTTCGTGGAGCGCTTCTCGCGCTACGTGTACGCGATCTGCGGCCGTGGGTTCCGACTCGCCCAGCACGACGCGGAGGACGTCTTCCAGGAGGTCTTCGCGCGCGCGTTCGAGCGCCTGCCCGAGCTGCGCAGCGACGATGCCGTGCGCCCCTGGCTCGCCCAGCT
The DNA here is from genome assembly GCA_035273125.1 of Gaiellaceae bacterium. Taxonomy (GTDB): domain Bacteria; phylum Actinomycetota; class Thermoleophilia; order Gaiellales; family Gaiellaceae; genus Palsa-739. The sequence goes on along the minus strand of DATEPQ010000040.1, from coordinate 676 downwards.
GACGCGCAGGCTCTGCATCGACCGGCTGCGAGTGAACGCGCGCGACACGCCGTCCGACGCGGAGCCCGACGAGCGCGAGGTCGACGACGTGCTCTCCCAGCTCGACGAAGCCATGTCCGTGCGCTCGGCACTCGACAAGGTCGGCGACCCGTGCCGGGAGATCCTCGACCGCTTCTTCTGCCGTGACGAGAGCTACCGGACGATCGGAGAGCTGCTCGGCATCCCGGCCGGGACGATCGCCAGTCGCATCTCCCGCTGCCTGGAGAAAGTTCGTACCGAGCTCGATGGAAGAGACCGAGCCTCCCGCCCGTCATGAGTGAGATGAACGGTTTCGACGAGGAACAGATCGGCCGGCTGCTGCGCCTCCTACCGCCTGCGCCCGAGGGCTGGGTTCGCGCCGCACAGGAGCTGCCCGCGGCGCGGGCGATGCTCGACGAGATCGTCGCGCTTGCCGAGCAGGACGCCGCCTTCCGGCTCCAGCTCCAGGCCGACCTCGAGCGTGCGGTCGCCGCCGCCGGTTACGAGCCCTCGCCGTTCATCGTGTCCCGGCTGCGCCGGCTCCTCGAGGCGGTCTAACAGACGCGGGAGCTGCCCCGGTGAGACACTTTCGCGGTGCTCACCGGACTCCCCCTTCCCGCGCTGCTCGAGGAGCTGGCAGCGGCGCGCGAGGTCCCGG
>DATEPQ010000039.1:0-3863 GCA_035273125.1 Gaiellaceae bacterium | reverse complement strand
CCGCCGCGGACACGTCCGGTGTCAGACACCGGGCATGTCTGAAGCGGACCCCGTTCCGACCAAGATCGGCCGCACGTCGGGGACGAACAGGCGGAGAACCTGTCCCTACGGGCCACGTCCGGTGACTGACACCGGACGTGGCTCCTCGGGACGGGTCAGATCTGCTGCTGCGGCGGTTCGGTCGCGGTGTCGCGCAAATGTGCGAGCACGTCGGCGACGTCCGCGAGCTGCTGCTCGAGGTCGCGCTGGAATCCCTCCAGCCGCTCGATCAGCTCCGCGCGGCTCGGAAAGCCGCCGCGGAAGAACATGCGGGGGAGATGCCCCCGGCCATGGTGACGGTGGTGCATGCAGTTCACCTCCTCTCCTCGTACCGTGCGAGAAAGCGGGCGGTGCGCTCCTGTGAGCGCCGCAGCGCCTCGGCCCAGTGGTCGAGCAACTGCTCGCCGGCCGGCGTGATGGCGTAGCGGCGCTTCGCCGGACCGGGGGAGGAGTCGTCCCACTCGGAGGAGACGAGCTCCTCCTCTTCGAGCCCGCGGAGGAGCCGGTAGAGGTTCCCCATCTCGATGCGTGCCTCGCCGGTCAGCTCGGGCAGTCGCTCCAGCAGGTCGTAGCCGTGCGCCGGCCGCTCGCGCAAGAGCAGCAGGAGCGCCGGCTCGGCGAACCGCTCCACACGGGCCAGGACGCGCCAGCGGCCGTGGTGGTGCCGCCGTGAGCGCGGCCCTCTCATCTACGCTCTACATGTAAAAAACACATGTAAGAGACATTACCCGCGGTAGAGGATTCTGCGCAACCCTGGCTACACTCGGTGGCCGGATGAGGGTGACCAAGGTGGCAACCACCCGCGCCTGCGCCGTCTGCGAGCGGACGCTGCTCATGGGCGAGCGCGCCGTGAGCTTCGCCCCGTCGGAGGGCGCGGAGCTCGTCGACGTCTGCCCGCTCTGCCAGGAGCTGGCGATCGAGGCGGGCTGGATCAAGGAGGGTGCGCCGACGACGCCGACACTCGAGTACGGGCGGCGCCGCCGTCGCAAGCGCAATCTCGTCGAATTTCTCGGGCTGACCCGCGCCTCGGACGAAGGCGCGCTGGCCCGGCAGGAGCCGATCCTGCGGAAGCTCTCCGAGGGCGAGGTCGCGCTGCTCGAGGCCGCCGACCTCTTCAACGGCAGCGCTTACCGGCGTACCGTCGGGGGCATCGCGAAGAGCCTCGGCGAGCCGAGCGCGAGCATCGTCCCTCTCTCCGGCACGTCCGGGGAGCTCGCCGTGACCGTCGCCTGGGAGCTGTCCTGGTACCAGTACCGCGTCAGCCCGGATTCTGCGCAGCCCGTGCGGCTCGAGCGGCGCGGCCACGAGCTCGACGAGCTCGACGACGGCTTCAAGGACTGGAACGCACAGGTCGAGGACGAGGGCCGGCTCGTCCCCGAGATCGCGCGACTCTAGTTCTCAGGCCGTACCCGGGAACGTCCCGAGCGTCAGGTGGAGCGTCTTCCTCGCTCCGCGCTGGGTCACGACCGCGAGCGAGACGGTCGTGCCCGGCTTCAGCTCCGAGACGACGCTCGTCAGGTCGTCGACAGTCGCCGTCTTGTGGCCGTTGACGGACGTGATCACGTCGCCCGGCGCGAGCCCGGCCTTTGCAGCCGGGCCGCCCCGGCTGACGCTCTGGACGAGAACGCCAGCGCCGTTCGTGTCCCCGATCTGGACTCCGAGATATGCGCGATGCGAATTGACGACGTGGCCGAAGCGGATGATCTGCGTCGCGATGTCCTTGACGAGGTTGCTCGGGATCGCAAAGCCGATGCCGGGCGCCGCGGTTCCGCCGAGCTCGGGGTCGGTCGCCGCGAGCGTCGGGATCCCGATTACGCGGCCCTGGAGGTCGGCGAGCGCTCCGCCCGAGTTCCCTGGATTGATCGCGGCGCTCGTCTGGATCATGAGCGGCAGCGCGACGCCGTTGCCCTCCGAGACCCCCTGGCGGAAGGCGCTGACGATGCCGTCCGTGACGCTCGAGCGCAGCCCCAGGGGGTTGCCGATCGCGATCGCGACGTCTCCGACGTCGAGCTTGCTCGAATCGGCGAACGACGCCGGCGTCAGCTTCGCTCCCGCGACATGCACGACGGCGAGGTCGTCCGGCGCGAACCGGCCGACGAGCGACGCGCGGTACGAGTGCGCGCCGGCTGTGACGGCGTAGGGCCCGCCGCCGGCGACGACGTGGTTGTTCGTGACGATGTCGCCGTTGGCGTCGAAGACGACGCCCGAGCCCAACCCTTCCGGGCTCTGGATCTGGACGACGGACGGCGAGAGCTCGTGGACGACGGCCGTGATCGCCTCCTGGAACGCGAGCGCCGCCGCCGCCGGCTTCAGGCGTGCGTGGCTCGTCGTGGGGGCGCTGTTCGACGACGAGCCGCCGCCGAGCGACACGGCCGCGACGACCGCTCCGGCGACGGCCGCACCCGCGACCGGCGCGAGCCACCAGATGTGCCGGCGCAGCATCCGCCTCTTATACCGGCGCGGTCGGGTGCCCAGCCGGTCTCCGTCCTATGATCAGAGCGCCGTGATCTACTGCGTCATTCCCCGCGAGCTCGCCGACGAGCTGTACGACAAGATGGTCGACTATTACAGGGACAACCCGAACGTGACCGTCATCGTCGATCGGCGCGAGGGGCCCGACCGCCGCAAGGTCGGCGAACAGCGACTCGAGGACAAGGAGAAGCGCACGCTGCGCGACCGCCGCCGCGCGCATCCGGGGAAGTTCCCGGATGTCGACGCCCCGCCCGAGTAGCGCCCGCTAGTCTCGCCGCATGGCGACGACTACGAGCACGAACTTCAAGAACTTCATCGGTGGCGAGTGGGTAGACGCCGCCTCGGGCGAGACCTTCGAGAGCACGAGCCCCGCGACCGGCGAGACGATCGGCGTCTTCCCGCGCTCGGGCGTCGAGGACGTCGACCGTGCGGTCGCGGTCGCAAAGGAGGCATTTGCGGAGTGGCGGCTCGTGCCGGCACCCAAACGCGGCGAGATCCTCTTCGGTCTCGCGCGGCTCCTCGAGCAGGAGAAGGCGGCGCTCACCGACCTGATGACGCGCGAGATGGGGAAGGTGAAGGCCGAGGCGGGCGGCGACGTCCAGGAGGCGATCGACATCACGTACTACATGGCCGGCGAGGGCAGGCGCCTCTTCGGCCACACGACGCCGTCGGAGCTGCGCGACAAGTGGAACATGAGCGTCCGTCAGCCGATCGGTGTCGTCGGCGCGATCACGCCCTGGAACTTCCCCGTCGCGATCCCGTCCTGGAAGCTCATCCCGGCGCTCGTCTGCGGCAACACGGTCGTGCTCAAGCCGGCGACGGACACGCCCGCACTGGCCGAGCGCTTCGTCGAGCTGCTCGCCGAGGCCGGCATCCCGACCGGCGTCGTCAACATCGTCCACGGCGGCGGCGGCACGGTCGGCGAGCGGATGGTGCGCCATCCCGACGTCCGCGTGATCACGCTTACGGGCTCCCGCGAGACGGGCGTCGAGGTGCTGAAGGCGGCCGCCGAGACACTCACGCACGTGCACCTCGAGCTCGGCGGCAAGAACGCGATCCTCGTCCTTGACGACGCAGACCTCGAGCTGGCGGTCGACGGCATCCTCTGGTCGGCGTTCGGCACCTCGGGCCAGCGCTGCACCGCCGCGTCGCGAGTGATCGTCCAGAAGGGCGCATACGACGAGCTGCAGAAGCGGCTCGTCGAGCGGGTGGAGAAGCTGCGGCTCGGACCCGGCTGGGAGGACGACACCGACATCGGGCCGGTCATCAACAAGACCGCGCTCGAGAAGATCCACTCCTACACCGAGATCGGCAAGGACGAGGGCGCGAAGCTCCTCACGGGCGGAGAGGTC
>DATEPQ010000038.1:0-3651 GCA_035273125.1 Gaiellaceae bacterium | reverse complement strand
ACGGCCAGCGCGCCGAGCAGCCTTCCCTGTGGCTGAGCACCCACGAGGAGCGCGACGCCGACGAAACCGACAGCGAGGCCGACGAGCCGCAGGCCTCCCACCCGTGCCTCCCGGAAGAACCCGTACGCGACCACCGCGTTGAAGATCGGCACCGCTCCCTGGATGATCGAGGCGAGCCCGGAGTCGATGCGCGTCTCTCCCCACGAAAGGAGCCAGAACGGCACCGCCGTGTTCACGAGCGACACGACGACGAGCCAGAGCCAGCCTTCGCGCATCTCGACGAGCGTCCGCCGCAGCCCGAGGCGAAGGACCGCGATCGCCGCGAGCAGCAGCGTCGCCGAGCCGAGGCGGCCCAGGACGAGCGTCGAGGGCGCGAGCTGCCGGTCGGCGATCTTGATCAGCATGAAGGACGCGCCCCAGATGAGGGCGAGCACGATGAGGATGACGGCGGGCCGACGCATCTACCTTGGAACGCAACGCGGGCGGGTCACGTGAGATTCCTCCCCGCCGAAAGCCGGGTTAGACTGAATCACCTGTCGGAGGTCGCCGCCCAGCCGCTTCATCGTGCCCTCGGTCTGACCGACTGGGAGGCGGATCGTATCCGGGACTTGCTCGGGCGGGACCCGAACCACTTCGAGCTCGCGGTCTTCTCGCTCCTCTGGTCGGAGCACTGCGGCTACAAGCACTCGGCGCCGCTCCTGAGGAGGCTGCCGTCGGCCGGCGAGCGCGTCCTCCAGGGGCCGGGTGAGAACGCGGGAGTGCTCGACCTCGGCGACGGGACTGCGGTCGCGTTCAAGGTCGAGTCGCACAACCATCCGTCCGCGGTCGAGCCGTTCCAGGGCGCCGCCACCGGGATCGGCGGGATCCTGCGCGACGTGATCGCGATGGGAGCGCGGCCGATCGCGCTGCTCGACGGGCTCTGGTTCGGCGAGCCGGGCTTCCACTTCCAGCAGGCGGTCGCCGGGATCGGCCACTACGGCAACTGTGTCGGCGTGCCGACGGTGGGCGGCCAGACCGTCTTCGACCCCGCGTACGCCTCGAACTGCCTCGTCAACGCGATGTGCGTCGGCCTGCTCGAGAGCGAGCGCCTGCGCTCGGCGAAGGCGAGCGGGCCCGGACGGCTCGTCGTCCTCTACGGCGCCACCACCGGCCGCGACGGGATCGGCGGTGCCTCCGTGCTCGCGAGCGCCGAGCTGAGCGAGGACGACGCCGACAAGCGCCCGTCCGTCCAGGTCGGCGATCCCTTCACCGGCAAGAAGCTGATCGAGGTCTCGCTCGAGCTCGTCGAGTCGGGACTCGTCGAGTCGCTGCAGGACTGCGGCGCCGCGGGCCTCGCGTCTTCCCTCGCGGAGATGGCCGCCGGCAACGCCGGGATCGACGTCCACCTCGACCGCGTACCGCTCCGCGAGGAGGGCATGGAGCCGTGGGAGATCATGATCTCGGAGTCGCAGGAGCGGATGGTGGCGGTCGTCCGGCCGGAGATGCTCGACGCGGTGCGCGGTGTTTGCGCGCGCTGGGAGCTCCCCTGCACGGCGATCGGCGAGGTGACGGACTCCGGTGTGCTGCGGGCCGTCCACGACGGCGACGTCGTCGGTGAGATCCCCGCGGATCTGCTGACGGACGAGTGCCCGCGCTACGAGGTCGAACAGCTGGCCGAGGCGAGGCCGGTGCGGCGCGTCGAGCGGCCCGAGTTCGACGTGGACGAGGTGATCGAGCAGTACGACCACCTCGTCGGTTCACGCACGGTTCGCCGGCCGGGGCTCGACGCGGCCGTCCTCCGCCTGCGCCCCTCGCTGCGGGGCCTCGCCGTCTCGCTGCAGGGACCCGCCCCCGGCGAGACCGACGGCTTTCGTGCGGGCGTCCAGGCGACGCTCGGCGCGGCCCGCAACGTCGCGTGTGGCGGCGGCGAGCCGATCGGGCTCACGGACTGCCTCAACTTCGGCAACCCCGAGAAGCCGGCCGTCGCCTACGAGCTCGCCCAGGCGATCGAGGGGATCGCCCAGGCCGCGGACGCGCTCGGGATCCCGGTCGTCTCCGGCAACGTCTCGCTCTACAACGACGCCGACGGCGCGTCGATCCCGCCGACGCCGGTCGTCGGCTGCGTCGGGCTCGTGCCGGACGTGCGTCGCGTGCCGGGCGGCTGGCAGAGCGGAGACCTCGTGCTGCTCGCGACCTCGCCCGACGGCTCGCTCGCGGCGGAGGCGGCGCTGATCCGCTTCCTCTGGAAGGCGGCGCCGCACCTGACGCTCTGCCACGACGTCGGCACCGGCGGGATCGCCGTTGCGCTTGCGGAGGCGGCCGCGTGGAGCGACGGGCTCGAGGCCGAGGTCGAGCTCCCGGCCGACTACGACTCGCGCCGCGGCGCCGCGATTCTCGCCTGCCGGCCCGAGCGCGTGAACCGTCTCGGCTCCCGCGGTTTCGTCCAGATCGGCGAGGTTCGCTAGCGATGTGCGGCGTCTTCGGGGTCTACGCGCCCGACCGGGACGTGGCGCGGCTCACGTACTTCGGGCTCTTCGCACTCCAGCACCGCGGCCAGGAGTCGGCCGGCATCGCCGTCTCGGAGCACGGGCGGCTGACGGGGCTGCGCGACCTCGGGCTCGTCTCCCAGGTCTTCGACGAGCAGAAGCTCGGCGGCCTGCACGGCCAGGTTGCGATCGGCCACAACCGCTATTCGACCACCGGCTCGTCGCAGTGGGCGAACGCCCAGCCGCTCGTCCAGCACGGGCGCGCCCGCACCGTCGCGCTCGGTCACAACGGGAACCTGATCAACGTCACCGAGCTTCGCAACGAACTGCGCGAGGCCGGTGTCCCGCTCGGGACCACCTCCGACAGCGAGCTGATCGCCGCGCTGATCGCGAACGACGAGGAACCGCTCGAGGACGCCGTGGCGAATGCGATGCGCAGGCTTGAGGGCGCGTACTCCATCGTCGCCCTCTCGGAGGGACGGCTGATCGGCTTCCGCGACCCACACGGCTTCCGCCCGCTCGTGATCGGAAAGATTCAGGACGACTGGGTCTTCGCCTCGGAGACGTGCGCGCTCGATCTCGTCGGCGCCGAGCTCGTGCGCGAGGTCGAGCCGGGCGAGCTCGTCGTGGCGGACGCCGACGGCCTGCATGCGACGCAGGCGCTCGAGCAGCCCGAGGGCGGCGCGCTCTGCATCTGGGAGTTCTTCTATCTCGCCCGGCCGGACAGCCGCCTCGAGGGGGTCGAGGTGCACAACGCGCGCGTGCGCATGGGCGAGCGTCTGGCCCGGGAGGCTCCGGTCGAGGCCGACCTCGTCCTTCCCATCCCCGACTCGGGCACGCCGGCCGCGATCGGCTTCGCGCGCGCGCTGGGGCTCCCGTTCAGCGAGGGGCTGATCAAGAACCGCTACGTCCAGCGCACGTTCATCCAGCCCGACCAGGAGCTGCGGCGGCAGGGGATCAAGCTCAAGTACCACCCCGTCGCCGAGGTGGCGGGCAAGCGTGTGGTCGCGGTCGACGACTCGATCGTCCGCGGGAACACGACACGCGAGATCGTGCGGATGCTCTTCGACGCCGGGGCGGCCGAGGTGCATCTCCGCGTCTCGTCGCCGCCGGTGGTCGGCCAGTGCTTCTACGGGATCGATCTCGCCGACCCGTCGGAGATGATCGCCTCGACCCGGACGGTCGA
>DATEPQ010000037.1:0-40640 GCA_035273125.1 Gaiellaceae bacterium | reverse complement strand
CGACGAGCGTGTCGGCGGCGTGGAGCGCCGGGTCGTCGCCGCGGCCGACCGCCGCGGCCACGCCGCCCTGGGCCGCGTAGCTGTTGGAGCTCGTGTGGGAGGCCTTCGCAAGTACCAGGACCGAGGCGCCGCCGTCGGCCGCCGCGAGGGCGGCGGAGAGGCCGGCGACCCCGGCTCCGGCGACGACCACGTCGGATACCTGGCGTTTTTGCCTCACAATCGATAACCTCGGACCCGACTATACATGGTTGACGACTCTCAGGCGAAAACTTCGGCCCATGCCGTGCTCGCGGCAGTGCTCCAGGTGCGCGAGGCGCGACTGCAAGCGCTGCTCTGGCAACGCGCGCGCGAGCCGTTCGCCGGTTACTGGGCGCTGCCCGGAGGAGCGCTGGCCGCCGACGAGACGCTCGAGGAGTCGATGCGGCGGCATCTGGCGGAGAAGGTCGACCTGCGGGAGGTGGCGCATCTCGAGCAGCTCGAGACGCGCAGTGACCCGTTGCGCAACCCCACGAGACGCGAGCTCGCGACCGCGTTTCTCGGGCTGGTGCCGAGCGGGGTGGACCCGGACGTGCCGGAGGACACGCGGTGGCATTCCGTCGACGAGCTGCCCGAGCTGGCGTACGACCACGAGGAGATCCTCCTCAGCGCCCGCGAGCGCCTCCGCGGCAAGCTCTCGTACACGAATCTCGGCTTCGCGCTCGCGCCGCCGAGCTTCACGCTCGCCGAGCTGCGCGACCTGTACGCCGCCGCGCTCGGCCACACCGTGAGCGCCACCAACCTGCAGCGCGTCCTGTTGCGGCGGCGGCTCCTCGAGGACACAGGAGAGCGGCGGCGCTACGGTGCCGGCGGCGGGCGTCCCGCCACGATCTATCGTTTTCGCACCGACCGGCTGGAGATCACGGATCAGTTCGCCGTCCTCCGGCCGCCTACAATGGCTCACTAGTGGCAGCTCGCACCCAGACGCTCTCGCAGCCTCAACGGATCAATTTTCGCGCCTGGCTCGCCTTCCTGTTGGGCCTCGTGTCCGCGGCGGTGATCCCGGTGGCGATCGAGCTCACGCGGAAGGTCCCGGGCGCGGAGCTCCTCGACGCCGTGTGGGCGATCCCCGTTGCCGCCGTTGCCGCGACTCTCTCGCTCCTGTTCGCCCGCGGCGCGCGCGGCACGATCGCACGCACGCTCCAACCGGTCGGCGGCGAGGGCTGCATCAGGCTCGGCCGCATCCTCGCCGTGGCGGGGATCTGCGTCACGCTTTCCGCGTCGATCGCGGTGGGGCTGTACGAGCTGCTTCTTCGCCTCGAGCACTAAAGGGCCCTAGACTCCCGCTGTGTTCGAGATCGGCAACAGCCTGCGCGAAGCGCGCGAGCGGCAGGGGCTCGGCTATCCCGAGATCGAGCTCGCCACCAAGATCCGCGCGAAGTACATCCGGGCGCTCGAGGAGGAGGACTTCACGTCCATCCCCGGCGACGCCTACATCCGCGGCTTCCTCCGCACCTACGCGGAGTACCTCGGGCTCGACGGCGACGTCTACGTCGACGAGTACGCATCGCGCTTCATCACGAGCTGGCGGGACGAGCTGCCCGCGCGACCCGAGAGGCGAAGGATCCGCACGCCCGAACGCCACCTCGAGCGCCGCGCTGTTCTCCTCGTGCTCGCGGGGATCGTGCTCGTGGCCGGCCTCGTCTTCGCGGCGTTCCGGCTCCCCGGGTCGTCCACGAAGGTGCCCGGGGTGGGAACGAAGAAGCAGCACAGGACCGCGCCTCCTCCCGAGCTCGTCCTGCGGGGCGTAGGGCGCGGGACGTACGTCGAGGTCCGCCGCAGCCGGGCGTCGGGCAAGGTCGACCTGCAGGGAACGGTGGAGGCGGGACAGACCGACCGGCTACCGGGCAGCCGCTTCTACCTGCTCGTCCGCTCGCCGGCCGGCATCCGCGTCACGCTCGGCGGCCGCGCGGTCTCGTTGCCGGCGGAGCACAACCTCAGCATCCTCGTCACGCCGCGGCGGACGATTCGCCTCAGCAGGTGAGCGAGCGGCCGCGCGCGGTCGTCGTCGTCACCGGCAGTGAGCTCGTCCGCGGCGAGCGCACCGACCGGAACGGGCCCTTTCTCGCGGCCGAGGCCCTGAGCCACGGGCTCGAGCCGGCCCGGATCACGATCGTCGGAGACGCACCTGCCGAGCTCGAGGCGGTCCTGCGGGAGGGGCTCGAGGCCGACGCCTGCCTCGTCTCCGGCGGTCTCGGTCCGACCCACGACGACCGCACCGTCGAGCTCGTCGCCCGTGCAGCGGGGCTTGAGCTCGTGGTGGACCGGGCGCTCGAGCGCGAGATCGAGGAGATCTCGCGCAACGTGGCGGAGCGGCTGCGGCGGCCGTACGCGGATTTCGCGCCCGGCGTGACGAAGCAGGCGACGCGGCCTTCCTCGGCGGTCTCCATCGGCCTCGCGGGCACGGCTCCCGGGCTCGTGTTGCAGGCGCCGACGGGTTGCGTCGTCGTCGTCCTGCCCGGCCCGCCGGGAGAGCTGCGTCGCCTGTGGCCGAATGCGCTCGCGAGCGAGCCCATGCGGGAGTTGCTGGCGAGAACCCGGGCACCGGGACGTCGCGTCCTCCGGCTCTTCGGCGTGAGCGAGTCGGCCGTCGCTCGCGCGTTCGAGGAGGCCGGCGGTGACGGGGACGGGGTCGAGGCGACGATCTGCGCACGGGAGTTCGAGATCCACGTGGATCTCGTGCTGGAGCCGGGCGCGGAGGGGCGCGCGAACGAGCTCGAGGAAGCGCTCGCGGAGCGGCTCGACCAGTGGCTGTTCGCGCGCGACGAGCGGCCGGTCGAGGAGCTCGTCCTCTCGCTCGCGGGCGCGCGGGGGCTGCGACTCGCGACCGCCGAATCCTGTACCGGTGGCATGGTCGCGACGCGGCTCACCGACGTGCCGGGGTCGAGCGCGAGCTTCGTGGGCGGCGTCGTCGCGTACGCGGACGAGGTGAAGCGCTCCGAGCTCGGCGTGCCCGAGGAGCTGCTCGCCGAGCACGGCGCCGTGTCGGAGGAAGTGGCGGCCGCGATGGCGGAGGGGGCACGGCGGCGGCTCGGCGCGGACGTGGCGGTCTCGGTGACCGGCATAGCCGGGCCCGAGGGCGGGACGCCCGAGAAGCCCGTAGGGCGCGTCTATATCCATGCCGCGGGTCCGGACGGCTCGCTGGCCCGCATGCTCGACCTGCCGGGGGAGCGGCGGCAGATCCGCGTACGCGCGACCGTCACGGCACTCCATCTCCTGCGTGCGCTTCTGACGGGAAGTCGCAACGAATCTGCATGACTCCGGCCGCTAGCGTGAGCGGCGATGAACGGCTCCGGCTCTTTCTCGCGCTGCGCCTGCCCGCCGCCGTGCTCGACGACGTCGAGCGGTGGCAGCGGACCAACCTCACCGGCGTTCGCCTCGCCCCGCGCGAGCACCTGCACGTCACGCTCGCGTTCCTCGGGCACCGGCCCCCCGGGGAGCTCGACTCCATCGTCGGGGCGTTGCGCGACGCCGCGGCCGGCGCGGGTGAGATCCGGCTCACCCCGAGCCGCTATCGCGAGACACGGAGCGTCGGCATGCTCGTCCTCGAGGACGGCAACGGGCATGCGGCGCTGCTGTCCGGGGACGTGCAGGAGCGGCTGGAACGCCTCGGCGTCCATCGCCGCGAAGGCCGACCCTGGCTCCCGCATCTCACGGTCGCGCGCTGGCGGGAACGGCCGCGGCTGCGGCTCGAGCCGCCGTCGACGGGAACGTTTGTTCCGTCCGACGCGGCTGCTTACCTATCCCGGCTGCACCCCGACGGGGCGCGGTACGAAGTCTTGGAATCTGTCGCTCTAGGAGGCTGAGGTGGACAAGCACGAAGCACTCGACGTGGCGCTCGGCCAGATCGAGCGGCAGTTCGGCAAGGGATCCGTCATGAAGATGAGCGACCGGGCTGCGGTCTCGGTCGGAGCCGTCTCCACGGGCTCGCTCGCGCTCGACCTCGCACTCGGGATCGGCGGGCTGCCCCGGGGGCGCATCGTCGAGATCTTCGGCCCGGAGTCCTCGGGCAAGACGACGCTCGTCTATCACGTGATCGCCGAGGCGCAGCGGCGCGGCGGCATCTGCGCCTTCATCGACGCGGAGCACGCGATGGACCCGACGTACGCGAAGCGGATCGGCGTCGACATCGACAACCTCCTGGTCTCGCAGCCCGACACGGGCGAGCAGGCGCTCGAGATCGCCGAGCTCCTCATCCGCTCCGGCGCGCTCGACGTCGTCGCGGTCGATTCGGTCGCGGCGCTCACGCCGAAGGCCGAGATCGAGGGAGAGATGGGCGACTCCCACGTCGGCCTGCAGGCTCGGCTCATGAGCCAGGCGCTCCGCAAGCTCGCCGGCACCCTCAACCGCACCGACACGATCTGCATCTTCACGAACCAGCTGCGCGAGAAGATCGGCGTCATGTTCGGGAACCCCGAGACGACGCCGGGAGGCCGCGCGCTGAAGTTCTACTCGTCCGTGCGACTCGACATCCGCCGCATCGAGACGCTCAAGGAGGGCGTCGAGGCGTTCGGGAACCGCGTCCGCGTCAAGGTCGTGAAGAACAAGGTCGCGCCGCCGTTCAAGCAGGCGGAGTTCGACATCATCTACGGCTCCGGCATCTCGTGGGAAGGCACGGTGCTCGACTCGGCGATCGATCGCAAGGTCCTCACGAAGTCGGGCTCGTACTTCAGCTTCGGCGACGAGCGGCTCGGCCAGGGCCGCCAGAACGCCACTGCCTTCCTGCGCGAGCACCCCGACGTGACCCAGCAGATCCTGCAGGCGATCCAGGTGGAGATCGGCGCCGACCAGGTCGCATCCGCGCGGCTGCTGCCGGTTGCCACCGAGGAGTCCGCCACGGGCAACGGCAAAGCAGAGGTTGCGGCGGAGGCCCTCGCGGCGGCCGAAGCGGAGGCGTAACTCGGTCGTCACGAGCTTGATCGTCACTGCGCTACGCGAGCGAAAGCGCGGCCGGGTGGCCGTCGACCTCGACGGCCGGCCGTGGCGGGTGCTGCCGGCGAACGCGGTCGTCCGAGCGGGCCTCGCAGTCGGGCGCCCGCTCGACCGGCCGCTGGCACGGGAGTTGGCCCGCGAGATCCGGCGTGCGAAGGCTCTCACCGCCGCCACACGCTCCCTGGCGGCGGGCGACCGCTCCGAGCGAGCTCTCGAGCAGCGGCTCGCCCGAGCCGGGCACTCGGCGGCGGCGCGCGAAGAGGCGATTGCTTCGCTCGCTCGCGCCGGTGCGATCGACGACGCCCGGCTGGCGGCGACCCAGGCCGAGCAGATGGCTCGCCGCGGGTACGGCGACGCAGCGATCCGCGCCGATCTCAGACGAAGGCAGATCACGCCCGAGGAGTCTGCCGACGCCGTCGCCCGTCTCGAGCCCGAGGCCGCACGGCTGCGCAGGCTGCTCGAAAACGAGAGCGTGACGCCCGCGCTCCTGCGGCGCCTCTCCGGACGCGGCTTCTCCCGCGACGCCCTGGACGAGGTCGCCTCGTCGTTTGCGTTCGAGGCGTAGGACGCGGTACGATCACGGAACATTCCATTCGACGTTTTGCCTGCAAAAGCAGCTTTTCCGAAACCAAGTCCGATGACCGACTACCCAATTCCCACCACTCGGAGGTCGCGCGCGAGGTAGCGCAGCGGCTTTCCGGCAGTGCAGTGCTGCCGGAGATACGGCTTCTCGGATAGCTGCCGCGTAGGTCCGGCGCAGGATGGACGTGCCGCCGCAGGCGGCTGGGTCCCCCGACGGAGGAGCCGGCACGTGATCGGGATCGGAATTGCCATCGGGATCGCCGGAGGCGTCGCCCTTGCCTTGCTCGCGGTCTCGGTGTTCGGCACGACCGGAGTCTCCAAGGCGCGTCGCATCCGGGACCAGCTGCTCGACGATGCGCGCCGCGAGAGCGACGCGGTTCGGCGCGAAGCGCAGGTCGAGGCGCGCGAGCAGGCGGTCCGCCTGCGCAGCGAGATCGACGCCGAGCTGACCGACCGGCGGGCGCAGGTGCTGAAGATCGAAGAGCGCGTCCTGGCGAAGGAGCTCGAGATCGAGCGGAAGCTCGAGGAGCTCTCGCGCCGCGACCAGGGACTCGCCGACCGGGAAGAGCACGTCCGCCGGCTCCAGGACGAGCTCAAGGAGACGAAAAGCCGCCAACTCACAGAGCTCGAGCGAGTGGCGGGCCTGACCCAGGCCGAGGCACGGGCGCTTTTGCTGGAGCGCGGAGAGGAGCAGGCACGCCACGAGCTCGCGAGGCGCGTCCGGACGCTCGAGGACGAAGCGCGGGCAGAGTCGAAGCGCCGCGCGCGCAACCTCGTGGCCGATGCCCTGCAGCGGGTGGCCGCTAGCCACACCGCCGAGACGACCGTGACCGTCGTGGAGCTCCCCTCCGACGACATGAAAGGCCGGATCATCGGCCGGGAGGGCCGCAACATCCGGGCGCTCGAGCACCTCACCGGTGTGGACTTCATCGTCGACGACACGCCGCACGCGGTCGTCCTCTCGTCGTTCGACGGGTTGAGGCGTGAGGTCGCGCGCCTGACCGTCACGAAGCTCCTGGAGGACGGCCGCATCCACCCGGCGCGGATCGAGGAGACGTACTACGAGTCGAAGGCGGAGGTGGAGGAGATCGTCCGCCAGGCCGGCGAGCAGGCCGTGTTCGAGGCGAACTGTGGGCCCTTCCCCGAGGAGCTCGTCGCGATCCTCGGCCGGCTCCGGTTCCGGACGAGCTACGGGCAGAGCGTCCTCAAGCACACCCTCGAGGTCGTCCACCTCGCCGGGATCATGGCGACCGAGCTCCAGGCGAGCGTCCAGACGGCGAAGCGGGCCGCGATGCTGCACGACATCGGCAAGGCGATGACCCACGAGGTCGAGGGCTCGCACGCCCTGATCTCGGCACAGCTTGCGCGCCGGTACGGCGAGTCGCAGGGCGTCGTCCACGCGATCGAGGCGCATCACTACGAGGTTCAGCCGCAGACGGTCGAAGCCGTCCTCCTGATCGCCGCCGACGCGGTGTCGGCGAGCCGGCCGGGGGCACGCGGCGAGAGCCTCGAGCAGTACATCAAGCGGCTCGAGGCGCTCGAGGAGCTCGCAGCCTCGAAGCGCGGCGTCGACAAGGTCTACGCGCTGCAGGCAGGACGCGAGATCAGGGTCATCGTCAGCCCGGGCGACGTGAGCGACGACGAGTCGGCGTTGCTCGCCCACGAGATCGCGCGCGAGATCGAGGACCGGCTCGAGTACCCCGGCCAGGTCAAGGTCACTGTGATCCGCGAGAGCCGCACGGTGGACGTGGCGAAGAACCACGCTGCCACAGCGGCCTCGCCGCCGGTGCGCGAGCAGACGGAGCCGGCGGCCGACTCCCCGATCCAGGCTGCCTGATGTCGAACGTCTGGGACGATGTCCCGGACTGGGGAGGAGTCGGCGCCCTTCGCCTCTCCCGCCCCGACGCCTGCGCGCTCGGCGCGTCGGTCTGGGAGCTCCAGCCGGGCGGCGAGAACTGGTACCACCTGCATCACGGCAGCGAGGAGATGGTCGTCGTCCTCCGCGGGACGCCGACGCTCCGGACGCCGGCGGGCGAGCGCGTCCTCGCCACGGGCGACGTGGTCGTCTTCCCGCGCGGGCCCGACGGCGCAAAGGAGCTCCGCAACGAGTCGGCCGAGACCGCCCGCGTGCTCATCGTGTCGACGAACGCCGACCCGGACGTGACGGAGTACCCGGACACCGCAAGGTGGGCCACATCGTCGGCGGCGCGCTCCGCGTGCACCGCGCGGGGGACGCGGTCGAGCACGCAGGGCCGGAGTAACACGGGGCTACCCTTCCGCCGTGCGCCGCTACCACGTCACCACCTTCGGCTGCCAGATGAATGCCCATGATTCCGAGCGGATCAAGGGACTGCTCGAGGAGCTCGGGCTCGGCGAGGCGCCCTCGCAGGCGCAGGCGGACGTAATCGTGCTCAACACGTGCACCATTCGGGAGAAGCCCGACACGCGTTTTGCGGCCCACATGGGAAACGCGGCCAAGCTCAAGCGAGAGCGGCCGGGCACGGTGGTCGCAGTCGGCGGCTGCTACGCCGAGGCGCAACGGGAGCGCCTGTTCGCGCTCTATCCGGACGTCGACGTGGCCTTCGGGCCCGGCACGATCTCGCACCTCGGGGACTGGCTCGGCGCCGGCGGCGAAGGCGTTGCGCGCGGCTCGTTCGGCACCGGCGAGGAGCGGAGCTTCGCGGCCCGGCTCCCCGTCCACCGCGAGCGACGGTTCCAGGCGTGGGTCCAGGTCTCGATGGGCTGTAACTCGGTCTGCTCGTACTGCATCGTCCCCGCGGTTCGCGGCCGTGAGACGTCACGGCTACCCGGCGAGATCCTCGCCGAGATCGAGCAGCTGGCCGCCGAGGGAGTTCGCGAGGTGACGCTGCTCGGCCAGAACGTCAACTCGTACGGCCGCGATGCGGGCTCGAGCTTCGCCGAGCTGCTGCGCGCGGTCGACGCCGTGCCCGGCATCGAGCGGATCCGCTTCACGAGCCCGCACCCGAAGGACTTCCGCCGGGACGTCATCGCCGCGATGGCGGAATGCGCGGCGGTCTGCGAGCACGCCCATCTGCCGCTCCAGTCCGGTTCGAGCCGGATCCTCAAGGCGATGCGGCGCACCTACTCGCGCGAGCGCTACCTGCGGCTCGTCGCCGAGCTGCGGGCCGCCATCCCGGATCTCGCCCTCACGACGGACATCATCGTCGGCTTCCCGGGTGAGACCGAGGACGACTTCCGGGCGACGCTCGAGCTGGTGGAGGAGGTCGGCTACGACGGCGCGTTCACGTTCGTCTACTCGCCGCGCGCGGGCACCGAGGCGGCCGCGATGCCCGAGCAGGTGCCCGACGAGCTGAAGCGGCAACGCATCGAGCGGCTGGTCGAGGTCGTGCAGCGCGTCGCAGCGGAGCGGAACGCCGGCCGGGTCGGGATGGTCGAAGAGGTGCTCGTCGAGGGCACGAGCCGCACCGACTCCGGGCTCCTGCGCGGCCGGACGCGCCGCAACACGACCGTCAACTTCAGCGGCGAGGCCGCGCCCGGCGAGCTGATCTCGGTCGCGATCGAGGGCGCGACGTCGACGACGCTCGCCGGCGCGCAGGTCGCGCTCGCCCTCGTCTAACGCGGTGCTCGTCATCGGCCTGTTCGGGCCGACCGCGAGCGGCAAGTCGGACGTCGCCGCCGCCGTCGCCGAGCTGATTCCCGCCGAGGTCGTCTCGGCCGACGCGATGCAGGTCTACGACGGCCTGCCGATCCTGACGAACCGCTCGCCGCACCCGGAGCGGCTCGTCGGGATCTGGCCCCTCTCGCACACCGCGTCGGTGGGCGAGTACGCGCCGCTCGCGCACCGGGCGGTGGACGAGATCCTCGCCGCCGGGAGGACACCGCTCGTCGTCGGGGGGACGGGCCTCTACTTCCGGGCCGCACTCGCCGAGCTCGAGCTACCTCCGGTGCCCGCCCCCGGCGCGCGCGCGCATTGGGAGCGGCTGTACGACGAGGACGGTGCGGCCGCGGCGCACGCGCGGCTCTCGGAGCTCGACGGCGCCGCCGCCGAGCGGGTGCACCCGAACGACCGCCGCCGCGTCGTCCGGGCGCTCGAGCTCGCGGAAGCGGGCTGGTCGCTCGTGCCGCGCCTCCAGAGCCTGTTCGGAGGCGCGTGGCGCCATCCGACGCTCCTCGTGGGGCTGGAGGTAGCCAAGCCGGAGCTCGACCGCAGGATCGCCGAGCGAGCGCGACGGATGTTCGCTGCCGGAGTAGAGGAGGAGGTGCGCGCAGCGCTCCTGCACGAGCTGTCCCCGACCGCGCAGAAGGTCATAGGCCTCCACGAGGTGGCCACGCTGCCACGCGACCAGGCGATCGAGGCGCTCACCGTTCGAACCAGGCGGTATGCCGCGTACCAGCGCAAGTGGCTGCGGCGCCTCGAAGCGCTCGTTATGGTCGCGGCCGACCGGCCGCCGGAGGAGACCGCCGCTGAGATCGTCGCGCTGGCACGCACACGGGAACATCTATCTCGTCCATGAGGGCCCGGCGGGCGACCTCGACCTGCGCGGTACGGACGGCGCGGTCGAAGTGCTGGCGGTGGAGGGCGACGACGTGACGATCGGCATCGTCAATCCCGACGGCTCGCGGGCCGAGATGTCCGGCAACGGGACGCGCATCGCGGCCGCCTGGCACATGACCCGCACCGGCTCGGCGCAGGCTCGCGTCCACGTCGGGCCGAGAACGGTCAAGGTGAGGCGGACGGACGACGGCCTCTACGAGTCGGAGCTGGGACCGGTCGAAGTCGGCCCGCCGGAGATCGTGGAGGGGATCGAGTTGACCCCCGTGAACGTGGGCAACCCCCACGCGGTCGTGGTAGACGATCCGGGGCGGATCGGCGAGCTCGGACCGCGGCTCGAGACGCATCCCCGCTTCCCGGAGCGGACCAACGTGCAGGTCGCGCGCGTGGAACGGGCCGGCGAGGTGATTGCACGCGTCTGGGAGCGCGGTGTGGGGGAGACGACGGCGTCCGGCACGAGCGCCGTCGCCGTCGCGGCGGCCACGCACGGCGAGGGGGAGGTCCTCGTCCACTTCCCCGGCGGCGATCTACGCGTGCGCCTCACGGGTGGCCGCGCGTGGCTCACGGGGCCGGCAGAGCCCGTCGAGCCGTAACCGGTCGGCGTACGCCGCGCAGATGGGCGATGCAGAGGCCGGCCTCGACGAAGGGATCGAGCCGTTTGACCGTCTGCTCCGAGCCCGCCTCGTCGAGGGCGCCGTCGATGAGGCCGTGATGGAGCGAGCAGATGACCTGCGGTGAGCCTTCCGCGATTGCGTAGAACGGGCAGCGGCGCATCTCGACTTGGTCGCCGTGCTGCTCGGCTTGAAATCCCTCACGGTCGAGGAGCTCGGCGAGGCTCCCGTCGGGCTCGCCCTGCCGGAGGTGCCGGCCCCAGTGGAAGCCGGTCTCGTAGGCGTGAGCCGCTCCGTCGGCTTCGGCAGCGACGACCTCGGTGAGCATCGTCGCGAGCGTCCGGTACTCGTCGCGGCCCCGGGCAATGCCCTCGCCCGTGAGGCGGTAGACGATGCTCGGACGTCCTCGTTCGTGTCGGCGTTCGGGCTTCGCATGCACGAGCCCCGCGTCGGTGAGGAGGCCGAGGTGCCACCGGATCGTGTTCGGGTGTAGATCGAGATCCTCTGCGAGCCGGCCGGTGTCGAGGCCTTCGTGGGCGCTTCGCAAGGCCTCGAGGATCATCTGCCGTTGCCGCTCGCCGTTCACGACGGTTCATCTTGCCGCGGACTTATCACGACGATATTCGTAGAAAACCCCGATTCGCGTCGGCGCGCGCCCTCCTACCGTGACCGAAAAGTCGAGTCCAGGAGGCGGACATGAGCACGTATTCGGTGGGTCATTCTGATCGAGAGCGCATCGTCGGCTGGAAGGTCTTCGCGGTCTTCGCCGGCTTTCTCATTCCGTTCGTGATCGTGATCGGAGCCTGGCTCGCGGTCTCCGCGCACGACGCCAGCGACCGGGCCGGTCAAGCGGCGGCCTCCGCCAAGGCGGCCGGCGCCGGCGCCTCCACGGCGGGAATGTCGATGCCCGCCTCGGCCGGAGCGACAGCCGGCACGCGGCCGAGCCCGAGTTTCGCCGGGATCGCGCCTGCGAACGCCGACGCGATCGCGATGCGCCATGCCGCATTCCCCGCCGCGTTGCCCGCAGCACCGGCCGGACCGGTCGCGCGCGTCAATCTCTCGATCGCGGACCGTGTCGTGTCCGTCGCGCCCGGAATCCGTTATCGGGCGTGGACGTTCGGCAGCACGGCGCCCGGCCCGGTCATTCACGTACGACAGGGACAGAAGGTCGCCGTGACGCTCACGAACGCAGGCGCGATGCCGCACTCGGTCGACTTCCACGCCGCGCAGGTCGCGCCCAACGTCGACTTCTCGGACGTTGCGCCGGGCGGTTCCAAGACGTTCAGCTTCGTCGCCTCGGTCCCCGGCGTCTACATGTACCACTGCGGAACCGCACCGGCGTTCATGCACATCGCCAACGGGATGTACGGCGCGATCATCGTCGAGCCGAAGAACATGCCGCCGGCGCAGCGCGAGTACGTCCTCGTCTCCAGCGAGTGGTACCTCAACTCGCCGGGCACCGCCAAGCCGGCGGGCCTCGACGTCACGAAGGCAGAGCAGATGACGCCCGACTGGGTGACGTTCAACGGCTACTCCGCCCAGTACAAGACCCATCCGCTCACGGCGATGCCCGGGCAGACCGTGCGCTTCTGGGTCGTCGACGCGGGCCCGTCGCTCAACACCGAGTTCCACGTCGTCGGGACGATCCTGAAGCGGGCCTGGATCAACGCGGATCTCGTGGACGCGCCGCAGCACGACATCCAGACCGCGGTCGTGCCGGCCGGCGGCGGGGGTGTGTTCGACGTGACGATCCCAAGGGCCGGGATCTATCCCTTCGTCTCGCACAGCTTCGCGAGCGTTCAGCTCGGCGAAGTCGGACTCCTCAACGTCGGCAACGTCGCCGGAACGATGAGCCACTGATGGCCGGCTCGAGCGCCAAGAGCCCCGGCCTCGTCGCGCTGCTGCTCGTCCAGGTCGTGCTCGGCTACGAGTGGTTCGTCTCGGGTCTGACGAAGCTCGTGCGCGGCGGGTTCCCCCAGGGCCTCGCGGACGAGCTCAGGGAGATGTCGCACGGTGCGCCGGGCTGGTACAGGGACTTCCTGGCGGGTGTCGTCCTGCCGCATGCGCAGGTATTCGGGTACGCGATCGAGGTCGCGGAGCTCGCCGCGGGCGCGATCCTGATCGCCACCGCCGTGGGCCTTCTCGCAGGACGCATCTCGCTGTCGTCGCGCCTGGCCGGCTGGGCGGCGCTCGCCGCGTCGGTCGCGGCCGTCGTCATGGTCGCCGACTTCGAGCTCGCGAACGGCGGCAGCTTCGGTCTCTCGCTCGCCGCGGATCCGTTCGACGAGGGTCTCGACCTCGACACGCTGCTCACAGGCCTGCAACTCGCACTGACGCTGTTCTGGATCGCCACGCTGCGGCGGCGTCCTGCTCAGGATCCGATCTCGAACTCGCGCAGGACGTCGTTGAGGCTCGTCTTGAGGTCCGTCTTCTCGCTGCGCCAGCCGACGACGAGAGCGCAAGAGACCTCGTACGTTCCGGCCGGGAACTCCTTGGGGCGCGTGCCCGGGAGGACCACGGCCCGCGGCGGCACGTAGCCCCGGTGCTCGACCGGCTCCGGCCCCGTCACGTCGATGACGGGCACGGAGCCGGTCAGCGACACGTTCGGCGCCAGCACCGCGCGCTCGCCGATCACGACCCCTTCCGTGAGGATGCAGCGAGAGCCGACGAAGGCTCCGTCCTCGACGATCACCGGCCGCGCCTGCAGCGGCTCCAGCACTCCGCCGACACCGACGCCCCCCGCGAGGTGCACGTCGGCTCCGATCTGGGCGCACGAGCCGACCGTGGCCCACGTGTCGATCATCGTGTTCGGCCCGACCCAGGCGCCGATGTTGACGTAGCTCGGCATCAGGATCACGCCCGGCGAGAGGAACGAGCCGTATCGCGCGGTCGCCGGCGGAACGACGCGCACTCCGCGCTCCGCGTGGTCGTGCTTGAGCGGGATCTTGTCGAGGTACTCGAACGGCCCGACCTCGATCGGCTCGACCTTTCGCACCCGGAAGTACTCGAGAATCGCCGCCTTCGCGTCCTCGTTCACGCGCCAGTGGCCGTCCACCTTCTCCGCGACTCGCAGCTCGCCGCGGTCGAGCGCCGCGATCGTTGCGTCGACGTCCATCAGGGCAACTCTCCCAGGATCTGTGCCGCGCGCTCGCACTCCTCGAGCGTGGGCACGAGCGCGAAGCGGACGTAACCCTCGCCGCTCGGGCCGAACATCTCACCGGCCGAAACGATGATCCCGCGCTCGAGCAGGACGTCGGGATCCGGTCCGACGACCCAGAGGTACATCGTCGCCTCGCTCGCGACGATCTCCCACCCGCGTGCCTCGATCGCCGGGATCAGCACCTCCCGCTTCGCGCGGTAGCGCGCGCGGGTCTCCTCGACGTGGCGCTCGTCGTTCCAGGCGGCAACGGAGGCCCGCTGCACGAACTCCTGTGGAGCCGTGCCGACGGTGGGGCGGTACGACTTCAGTGCGGCGACGATCTCCGGCGGCCCCGCGACGAACCCGGAGCGGTAACCGGTCATCGACGAGCGCTTGCTCAGGGTCTGGAAGACGACGACGCGCGAACGGTCGGCCGCCTGGAGCGCGGAGGGCGGCGGCTCGTCGAACCACAGCTCCGTGTACGCCTCGTCCGAGCCGACGACGAAGTCGTGCCTGTCGGCAGCCTCTGCGAGCGCGTCGTAGAACTCGCGCGGCGCGACCGCACCGGTCGGGTTGTGCGGGTAGTTGACCCAGAGGAGCGCGACGTCGTCGTCGAGCTCGTCGAGATCCGGGAGGAACCCGGTCTCGCGCCGCAGCGGCAACGTCTGAACGCGGGCTCCTGCGAACAGCGCGCCCCGCTCGTACACCGGGTAGGCCGGCTCGCCGAACGCCACCACGCGTCCCTCCGTGCCGAGCACCTGCGCGAGGGAGAAGATCGCCTCCTTCGAGCCGTAGGTCGGCACGATCTCGGTGTCTGCGTCGACTGCGACGCCGAAGCGCCGGTCGAGCCAACCCGCCGCTGCCTCGCGCAGCTCCGGAAGTCCCTGGGCGAGCGGATACGGCGCGCGCTCCGGGAGCGCGTCCACGAGCGCCTGTCGGATCATCGGGTCGGTCGGCTCGTTCGGATCGCCCTTGCCGAAGTCGATCACCTCCACACCGGCCCCGAGGAGCCGCCGACGCTCGTCCTCGAGCCGCGTGAACGGGTACACGGCCATCTCGGTCAACACAGGGTTGATCACGAGAGGAACCTAGCCAGGGTGTCGTACACCGCGTGCAGATTCGCGATCGGGATCTGCTCGTCCTGCCGGTGCGCGTACGCGGTCGCGCCGGGGCCGTAGTTGATCGCGTCGATGTCCTGCTCCGCGAACTGCGCCACCGGCGTCCACGCCTGCTTCGGCGCGACCTCCGGCACGAGCTCCCGTAGCCGCTCGACGAACGGATTCCCGAGCGCCGGCAGTGCCGACGGCGAGTTGTGAAGCACGTGGAGCTCCCCGTCCGGGACGAGCTCGCGCAGCCGTGCTTCGGCCTCGTCGCGCGAGCGGCCGGGCGCGAAGCGGAAGTTGAGCTCCGCGGAGGCGAGCGCGGGGACGACGTTCTGCGCGATCCCGCCCTCGACGCTCACCGCGCTCAGCACCTCGCGGTAGACGAGGCCGTCGAGCTCGACGTCGTGCGGAGCGAGGCGGGCGAGCGG
The DNA here is from genome assembly GCA_035273125.1 of Gaiellaceae bacterium. GTDB lineage: Bacteria > Actinomycetota > Thermoleophilia > Gaiellales > Gaiellaceae > Palsa-739. Next base: position 25,275 of record DATEPQ010000037.1, on the reverse strand, counting down.
CGCGAGCCCCTCCGCGAGCGCATGGATCGCGTTGCTTCCCGTCCACGGCCGGGCCGAGTGTGCGCTCTCACCGTGGAAGTCGACCCGGGCCTGCAGGTTCCCGAGGCAGCCCGCGTGGAGGATCGCGTCCGTCGGCTCGAGCACGACCGCGAGCTCGGTACCCGCGAGCACACCGCTCGCGAACGCAGCCGGCAGCGGGCTCTCCTCGAGCGCGACCTCCTCGCGGGTAAAGAAGACGTAGCGCGCGGGGACCTCCGCGCGAGCGAGCTCGAGCATCACGGCCACGCCGCCCTTCATGTCGCTGGCCCCGAGGCCGTGCACGGCGCCGTCGGCGATGCGGCCCGGGAGGTTCCCCTGCGCCGGCACGGTGTCGACGTGGCCCGCGAGGGCGACCGGCGCCGCGGCGTCCCCCCAGACGAGCGCCTCGCCGTCGTCGTAGAGCGGCTCGCCGGGCAGGAGGCTCCGCACGAGCTCCAGCGCGGGGCGATCGCGGCGGCTCTCCGAGGGGACGTCGACGAGCTCGAGCGTCCTGGCGGCGAGATCGGAATCCGGCATGGCAGGAGTCATAATGACCGCCGGATGGGTCTGGGACAGCCCGATCGCTCGTGGGCGGCCGAGCCCGAGCGCGGGCTCCTCGTCGCCGTGCTCCCACAGGGGGCCGACGGCGCCGACGAGCTGGCCGAGCTGGAGGAGCTCGCGCGGACCGCCGGCGTCGAGCCGGTCGGCCGGGTCGTCCAGCACCGGCGGCTCCCCGACGCGCGCACGTACGTCGGCAAGGGGAAGCTCGAGGAGCTGAAGCAGGCATACGGCGACGCCGGAGCCGAGGTGCTCATCGTCGACGACGAGCTGACGCCGCCGCAACAGCGGGCGCTCGAGAATGCGCTCCAGGCCCGGGTGGTCGACCGCACCCAGCTGATCCTCGACATCTTCGCCCAGCACGCCGTCAGCGCCGAGGGCAAGCTCCAGGTCGAGCTCGCGCAGCTCGAGTACAACCTGCCCCGGATGCGGGGGATGTGGCAGCACCTCGAGCGGCTCGGCGGCGGGGTCGGCACCCGCGGCCCGGGCGAGTCCCAGCTCGAGACCGACCGTCGTCTCGCGCGCCGCCGCATCACGCTGTTGCGCACGCGGCTGCGCAAGCTCAGCGGCCAGCGCGATGTCCGGCGCAAGGAGCGGAAGCGCACCGAGACTCCCACGGTCGCGCTCGCCGGGTACACGAATGCCGGCAAGTCGACGCTGCTGAACGCGCTCACCGACGCCGGCGTGTCCGTTCGCGACCGGCTGTTCGAGACGCTCGACCCGGTGACCCGCGGCTTCGAGCAAGAGGGCCGCCGCTATCTCGTCACCGACACCGTGGGCTTCGTCCGCCGCCTGCCGCATCAGCTGGTGGAGGGCTTCGCGGCGACGCTCGAGGAGACGCTCGTGGCCGACCTCGTCCTGCACGTCGTGGACGGGTCCGCGCCGGAGCAGCGCCTCGTCGAGCAGATCGCCGCCGTCGACGACGTCCTGCGCGAGATCGGCGCGAACGAGCTGCCCGTCGAGCTCGTCGTGAACAAGATCGACGCGGTCGACACGCTCGGGCGGCGCCGGCTCGCGAACCGGTATCCGGACGCGCTGCAGATCTCCGCCCTCACCGGCGAGGGCCTCGACGAGCTCCGGGCCCGCGTTGCCGAGCGCTTCGGGGAGCGGTTCGAGCGCGTCCGGCTCCTGCTGCCGTACGAGGAGGGTGGGCGCCTGAACGAGCTCTACGCGCTCGGGGCACCGATCGACGAGCGCGAGGACACGCCGGAGGGAGTCCTCGTCGTCGCGCGTTTGCCTCGCCGTGAGATCCACCGCTTCGCGCCCTTCCTCATCGCCGAGGAAGGGGCCGGGGAACGGCGCCGCGCGTGACCGAGCTGCTCGTGAAGCGCCTCCACGACGGGGCGACGCTGCCGACCCGCGCCTACGAGCACGACGCAGGGCTCGATCTCGCCGCCTGCGAGCGAGTCGAGCTCGGACCGGGGGAGCGCGCGCTGGTCGGCACCGGTCTCACGGTGGCGATCCCGGACGGGCACGCCGGCTACGTCCAGCCTCGCTCGGGGCTCGCGGCGCGGCACGGCATCACGGTGCTGAACACGCCTGGTCTCGTCGACGCCGGCTACCGCGGCGAGCTCAAAGTCGTCCTCCTCAACACCGATCGGAGCGAGCCGTTCGTCGTCGAGCCGGGCATGCGGATCGCTCAGCTCGTCGTCGTCCCGGTGGCCTTCCCCGAGCCGCGAGAGGTCGCGGAGCTGCCGGACAGCGAGCGTGGCGAGAAGGGCTTCGGCAGCTCGGCCCACTGATGCCCCTCGAGCCGCGTATCCGGGTCTCGGCCGTGCTCCGCTGGGAGGGTCGCGTGCTGCTCTGCCGGCACGAGAAGTCCGGGCGCGGCGAGTACTGGCTGCTCCCGGGCGGCGGCGTCAACACCGGGGAGAGTCTCGTCGACGCCCTGCGGCGGGAGCTCGAGGAGGAAGTGGCGATCGGCGACGACCTCATGTTCGAGGGGCCGGTCGCCGTGGTCGACTCGATCGCGCCGAAGCGCGCCTTCGTCGCCAAGCACGTCGTCCACATCATCTTCGCGGCCGATCTCTCGGGGCGCTCGCTCGAGCGCGTGACGTCGACCGACGCGGCCGTGCGCGGGCATCGCCTGTTCGACCCCACGGAGCTGGACGGCATCGTGCTCCACCCGCCGCTCCAACGCTTCCTGGGCCGCTGGCAGCCCGGCGACCCGGCCGTCTATCTCGGCGCGCTCTGGGCGCCCTGAGTCGTCAGAACGTGTAGCGCGCGGCGAGCGGGTAGGTTCGTGCCGTGCCGCCGCCGCTGAGACGAGTCTCGATCCAGGGCTATCGAGCCGCCCGCGAGCTCCAGCTCACGCCGGGCTCGGTCTGCGCGCTCGTGGGGGAGGCGTCCAGCGGTAAGTCCACGGTATTGACCGCGATCTGGACGCTGCTCGAGGCCGCAGCCCCACCGCCCACGATCGACGACGTCGCGCGCGACGGAGCCGGAGGACGGATTCGCCTCGAGGCCGACGTCGCAAAGGGGACGATCTTCCTCGACGCGAGACCGCCCGACACGCTCAACCTCAACCGTGCCGGAGCGCCTCCGGTGCTCTTCCTGCCCGCGAACCTTCGCTCCCGCACGCTCGTCGCCCCGGCCACCGGGAGCGGCGCCGCCGAGGTCGCCGAGCTCTTCCACCCGCCGACCGTCGACCGGCACTGGGCCGCGGCGGATGGCGGCCTCGCGCTCGTCGCGGGCATGGAGCGGCTGCTCGTCTCGAACCTGCGGCACTTCGTGCTCCTGATCGAGGAGCCCGAGCTCTATCTCAGTCCGCATGCGCAACGCCATCTCTACGGCCTCCTGCGGGCGCTGGCGCAGGCGGGCAACCAGATCCTCTACTCGACGCACGCGCCGGTCTTCCTCAGCGTCGACAAGCTCGAAGAGCTCGCGCTCGTTCGCCACACGCCTGCCGGGGGGACGTCGCTCTTTCAGCCCGAGCCGCTCGCGGAGGCCGAGACGTTCCGTGCCCTCTCCGAGTTCGACAGCGACCGCGCCGAGCTCTTCCTCGCGCGCTGCGCGGTCCTCGTCGAGGGGCGTACCGAGAAGCTGACGTTCCCGCTCGTCTTCGAGGCGCTCGGCGTCGACGCGGACAAGGAGGGCATCCTCGTGCTCGAGTGCGGCGGCAAGGGCAACATGCCGCTCTTCGCGCGCATCGCGAACGCGTGCAGCGTCCCGTACGTCGTCGTCCACGATCGCGACGCGCCGCGGGGCTCCAGGCCGGTCGAGTCGGAGCGTGTGGTCAACCGCCTGATCCGGGAGGTCGCGGGCAGTCGGCGTACGGTCGTGCTCACGCCGGACTTCGAGACCGTCTCGGGACTCAGGGCGAGCACCCGTGGCCGCAAGCCACAGAAGGCGTGGCAGCGGTTCCGCGGCAATGGCGAGGTGCCCGAGCCGCTACGGGTCGCCGTCCGGAAGGTGCTGAAGATCGCCCAGTCCGGCTAGCCGTCGAGGCGTCCGCCGCGCGCGCGGGCGCGGGCGGCGGAGACCTCGTGGGCGCGCCGCTCGAGCTCGTCCGCGAGCGGCTCCAACTCGGGCGCCTCGTCGGTGCCGAGCCGGTGCGCGAGCGCCTGTCGGAGCAGCCAGTCGGCGAGCCAGGGGTTGCGTGGCAGGAGCGGACCGTGGAGGTAGGTGCCGACGACGCGGCCGGCGCGGCACCCCTCGAAGCCGCTCTCGCCGTCGTTCCCAAAGCCCGCGAGTACGCGCCCGAGAGGCTCCGCTCCGGGATCGAGCCGTGTGCGACCGGCGTGGTTCTCGAAGCCGGCGAGTGTGCGCTTCTCGCCCGGCTCGAGCTCGCACTCGATCAGCACGTCCCCGATCATGCGCCGTTCGCCGGCGACGGTCTCGAGCGGCAGGAGGCCGATGCCCGGCATGTCCTCGCCGTGGAAGCCGCGATACCCACGCCCGAGGAGCTGGTAGCCCCCGCAGACCGCGAGCGCAGCCGCTCCGACGGCGACAGCTTCGTGGAGTGCGTCTGACTTCCGCACGAGATCCTCCGCGACGAGCAGTTGCTCCCGGTCCTGCCCGCCGCCGACGTAGTAGAGGTCGTGTTCGCCGGGCCCCACCGCGTCGCCCATTCCAAGCGCCGTGACCTCGAGTTCGTGTCCGCGCCAGGATGCGCGCCGCTTGAGCACCGCGATGTTGCCGCGATCGGCGTAGATGTTCAGGTAGTCGGGATAGAGGTGACCGATCCGGATCGCCGTCATCCGGATCGCTCCCAGTAGGGCTTCGCGAGCCCGCGCTCGGCGAGGAGCCGCTGCAAGCCGAGCATCGCCGTGTACGTGGGGAGGACCACGAGCTCGCCGCCGTCCGGCGTCAGCTCGAGCCCGCGGTCGAGCGCGTCGCCGAGGTCGGGCTCGAGCTCGAGGGCGTCCTCGTCGAGCCCGCCGTAGCGGAAGCGGAGCGCAAGCTCGGCGGCGCGGCCGCCGGTCGCCACGAGCGTCCGCAGGCCTGCGAGGAGCGGCTCGAAGTCGACATCCCAGATCCAGGACACATCGCGTCCGTCCGCGATCTCGTCGTTCAGCGCGATGACGACGAGCTGCGGCGCGCCGCCGTCCACGAGTGTCCTGACCGCCTCGTTGGCGCCGGCCGGGTTCTTGATCAGGAGCAGGAGGATCCGCTTTTCCCCGACGGCGATCCGCTCGAAGCGGCCGAAGGCCGCGGAGAAGCGCTCGAGCCCGGCGGCGATCTCGTCCAGCTCCGCCCCGAGCGCCCTGGCAAGTGCCGCCGCGCCGACCGCGTTGTAGACGTTGTAGAGCCCGGGCAGAGCGAGCTCGATCCGGCGTGACCCTTCGGGCGTGTCGAGCCGGAACGCGGCCCGCTCCAACCCCTGCAGGGAGATCTCCCGTGCAGCGACCTCCAACGACGGCCGGGCGTGGTCACCACGAGGGCAGCGGTAGTCACCCAGGTGGCCGACGTACGCGGCGGCGTAGGCGTACGGCGTGCCGCAGCGGACGCAGTACTTCGAGTCGGCCGCGTGCTGGAGCGCAGGGCGGGCGACGGAGGAGTCGTCGAGACCGAAAGCGACGCTGCGCGCGTGCGTCTCGCCGACCGCGGCGAGCTGCGGATCGTCGGCGTTGTAGACCAGCCGGGTTTCCGGGGGGAGCGCGGCGATCGCCTGGCGCCAGCGCTCGGCCACCAGCTCGAGCTCGCCGTAGCGGTCGAGCTGGTCGCGAAAGAGATTGCCGAGGCAGATCGCCCTGGGCCGCAGGCGCTCCACGAGCTCGGACAGGGCTCCCTCGTCGACCTCGAACAGGCCCAGCTCGGCGTCACCCGCGCTGAGGAGTGCCGAGGCGACGCCCGAGACGAGGTTCGCGCCGGCCGCGTTGTGTGCGAGCCGGTGTCGCGGACGCAGGACCTCGGCTGCCATCGCCGTCGTCGTTGTCTTGCCGTTCGTGGCGGAGACGACCGCCGTCCCGGCCTCGAGCCGCGAGGCGAGGCGGTCGATTGCGCCGCGGTCGAGCTCGGCGAGGAGCTTGCCCGGGATCGTCGTGCCGCCGCCGGCGCCGAGGCGGCGCGAGAGCGCGGCCACTCCGCGCGCCGCTGCGATCTCGAGCGCGAGTGGGGGGTGGAGGCGCATCGGGCGAGCGTACCGAGACACGCCTGCACGGGACTACTTGCGGATTCCTCAACCTGCTCTACACTTATTGACATGGCCGAGAAGCCCCGCTACCGGGCGCTGGCCTCGATCGACCCGCAGGAGCTTGCGGAGTTCCAGGCCGGTATCCGCAAGCGCTACACCGACGAGCAGATCGTGGCGGAGATCGTCGCCTGTGCCGAGCGCCTCGGGCGCTCACCGACCATGCGCGAGTTCGCGGCGGACACGGAGACCGCCGTGCACCCCCAGACCGTGATCGAGCACTTCGGCTCGTGGAACGCCGCGAAGCGCGCCGCCGGGCTCGTACCGCGGCGGTTCGCCACACGTGAGGAGCTGCTCGGCCTGCTACGCACGCTCGGGGAGGAGCTCGGCCGTCCACCCACGGCGCGCGACATCGACGAGCACAAGGGCCGGCTGCCGTCCAAGTCGCTCTACTGGCACACCTTTGGCTCACTCACGAATGCGCTCCGCGAGGCCGGGTTCGACGTGCCGGTGGGGGAGGAGAGGCTCGAGCGCGCCGTCGATCAGGGGGTCGCACTCGCCGAGCAGCTCGGCCGCCTCCCGAAGTTCGCGGACTGGGCCGAGGCGCGGCGCGCGGACGACTCGCTCCTGACGGAGTGGCAGGTCTACCGGATGTTCGACGCGCGGCGGGGAGCGTGGTCGACGTTCCAGTTTCTCGTCCGGCAGCGCCTCACCGAGCAGGGCCGGGACGTCGCGAGCGACGGCACCCTGCAGCGCTAGGTCTGTCTACGCCGCGGCGGCGGCCGCGATCACCGCGAGGCGTGCGAGGCAGTACGCGCTCTGGCCGGGTGCCCGGACGGCGGGGAGCGCCGACTCCTCGACGTAGCTGCGATCCGGGCGGAAGCGGCAATTCCGGGCGACGCGGCCGTCCCTCAGCGCGAGGAACGTTCCGTCGCGCAGCTCGCTCATCCGGAGCCGCACACCGGTGTACTCGGAGGCGATCTCGAGCGCGGCCCGGGTCGACGCGAAGAAGACCTCGTCGCGGCCCTTGCCCAGCCACAGCGGCCGGCCGACGCCACGGGCGACGAAAACCGTTCCCGGCTCACGCTCGTCGAGCCAGGCGGTCGCCATCGAGCCGCCGATCGACTCGAGCGAACGCGGATCGTTCTGCGAGTGCGCGGCGAGGGCGAAGATCGCCTCGGAGTCGACGGTCATCCGCGGCTCGGCACGCGCGCAGGAGTGGGGGGCGAGCAGCTCGTCGTCGTTGAGGATGATCCCGTTGTGGATGCCGACCACCGGGCCGTGGCGGACCGGGTGGTTGTTGGCCGGAATCGACGGATGGCCCTTCGTGTAGTCGCGGACGTGGATCAGGAGCTCGTTCGCGTGAGCCGGCACGCTGATCCGGTCGAGCAGCCTGCTCGCGGGCGTCCGCTGCTTCGTGACGACCGGATACTCGTCCTGTCCGCCGCGATACGCATACCCGACCGCGTCCGCGCCGCGATCGGCGATCCCCGCCAGCAGCGCCTGCGCAGCAAGCGTCCGGTCGACGCCGCTTCGAGGGGAAAGGCTGTATCCAGCTATGCCGCACATGTCTTTTACGAAAAGCTTTCTCTCTGAACGTACTTGTCCCTCCCGACGGTATCGGCAGGGGGTTAGGGGTTTCTAAAGGCAAAATCCCCCTTCGCCGATATAGGCGCGATGGAACATTCCTATGCGGCTGAGGGCGTTCCGGCGTCTGAACAGACATCGTCGGAAGACCCGCTCAAGCTCTACGTGCGCCAGATCGGCGGCGGCCCGCTGCTCACCCGGGAGGAAGAGCGGGAGCTCGCGCGTCGCAAGGACGAGGGCGACGAGGAGGCAAAGCGGCGCCTGATCGAGTCGAACCTACGGCTCGTGATGGCGATCACGCGTAACTACACGAAGGCCAGCGTCCCGCTGCTCGACCTGATCCAGGAAGGGAACCTCGGCCTCATCCGCGCGGTGGAGAAGTTCGACTACCGGCTCGGCTACAAGCTCTCGACCTACGCGACCTGGTGGATTCGCCAGGCCATCACGCGCGCGCTCGCCGACCAGGGAAGGACGATCCGTCTGCCCGTCCACGTGGCCGATCAGGTGCGGCGGCTCCTGCGCGCCCGCCGTCAGCTGGCGCAGAAGCTCAGCCACGAGCCGACCCTCGTCGAGCTCGCACGCGAGACGCAGCAGACTGAGGAGCGGGTCCGCGAGTTGCTCGAACTCGTCGAGATCCCGGTGAGCCTCGACACTCCCGTCGGCGACGGGGAGAGCCTGTACGGCGACCTGATCGAGGATGTCCACTCGCTGGCGCCGCACGACCAGTCCGCGGAGCAGGCCAGGGGGAGGGAGCTCGCGGGAGCGCTCGAGCAGCTGAACCCGCGCATGCGGCGGGTGCTTTCGCTCCGCTTCGGCCTCGACGGCGAGCATCCGCAGACGCTCGAGGAGGTCGGGGCCCAGCTCGGCATCACGCGCGAGCGGGTGCGCCAGCTCGAGACGCGGGCACTACGTGAGCTGAGAGCCGCCGCTCCGGGGCTCGAGCACTACCTGCGCGCCGAGTAGCCGCTCAGGACGAGATCATCTGCATCTCGCGAAGGTTCGCGAGACGGCGAAGGGAGTCCAGCTCGATCTGGCGGACGCGCTCGCGGGTGAGGCCGAGGCGCTTGCCGATCTCCTCGAGCGTCTTCGGCTCCTCGTCCACGAGCCCGTAGCGCAGGACGAGCACCTGGCGCTCGCGCTCGCCGAGCGCCTGGAGGGCCACGGCGAGGGCCTGGCTGCGGAGTGCGCCCTCGACGCGCTCCTCGGGTAGCGGCTCGTCGCCGGCGACGAAATCGCCGAAGACCGCATCCTCCTGGTCGCCGACCGGCTGGTCGAGGCTGGCCGAGGCCCGTGCTGCGGCGCGCACCTCGCGCGCCTGCTCGACGGGCAGGGAAGCTTCGTTCGCGATCTCGTCGAGCGTCGGCTCGCGGCCGAGCTCCATCCACAGCGTGCGCTCGGCGCGGTTCATCTTCTGCATCCGCTCGACGATGTGCACCGGCATCCGGATCGTCCGCGCCTTGTCGGCGAGCGCGCGGGCGACCGCCTGCCGGATCCACCAGGTCGCGTAGGTCGAGAACTTGTAGCCCCGCCGCCAGTCGAACTTCTCCACGGCCCGGATGAGCCCGAGCGTGCCTTCCTGGATCAGGTCGAGGAAGGGCAGGCCCTGGTTGCGGTAGTTCTTCGCGATCGAGACCACGAGGCGGAGATTCGACTGGATCATTCGCTGCTTGGCAGCCCCGTCGCCGCGCTCGATCCGCTTCGCGAGCTCGACCTCTTGCGCAGCGGTGAGTAGCTGATGGCGTCCGGCCTCGCGCAGGAAGAGCTGCAGCGCGTCGGTGGTGGTCTCGAGCGGCTGGGTCGTGGGTGGCGGCGTCTTCTCCGGTGGAGGCTCGGGCTCGGCCTCTCGCTCCGGCTCGGCGGGGAGCAGCTCGATGCCGCGCCGGTCGAGCTCCTGGTAGACAGCCTCCGTCTCGAGCGGATCGAGCTCGAGCGGCTCGAGCACCTCGACCAGCTCGACCTGCCGGAGCTGCCCGCTCGACTCCGAGGCCTCGAGCAGCGTGATGAGCTCCTCGGTGGCGAGAATCGACTCGATCTCGACGGTGGTTACTGGATCCCCCTCAATCGGCCTTCCCCTGGACGCTGTTCCCGCGTCGCCAAGCTACCGAAACACGCGCCGCCCTGCCGGGTCAAGTCCAGTGCACGATAAACGATGTTATGTCAAGTAGAAGAAGAGGCCCGTACGAAGAGCAGCACCTCCCCGCTCGGAACGCGCTAGAGCTGGTCGAGCCACGCCAGCACGGCGGGCACGGCGTCGTCGATGTGAGCGAGCATGCCCTCGTGGTCGTGACCGGGAAAGGACACGTGTTGCAGCCCGTGGCGGTCGAGACCGGCAGCGAGCTTCTCCGTCCCGCCTGCGAGCGCGATCTCCTCGTCCTCGTCACCCCAGAACGCAAATAGCGGGCATGGAAGATCGGCGATCAGGGCGTCCGCTGGCAACTCCGAGAGCTCACGGTAAAAGGCGAGCGCGGCTCGGTTGTCGAAGTGGGCGTCCAGGTGAGCACGCGCAGCGGGATCGGACATCGCGACCTCGGTCCGATGCTGGATGTCGGCGTAGAGATATGCGTAATCGCCGGCGATGGGAAAGCCGCCCGACACGCCAGCGTCCACCTTGTCCGTCAGGCGCGCGAGCCACGGGGCGAAGGCGCCGGTGAACGAGTAACCGAACACGGAGAATCGTTCGAACCCCACGGCCCGTACCACGGCGACGAGGTCGTCGCTCAGGTTGCTGACCCGATAGGGCGTATTCGCGTCGAGCCTCCCACTCCCCGCGAATCCGCGTGGGCTCGCGGTGATCACCGTGAAGCGCCCGACGAGCGGCTCGAGATCGAGAACATCCGACCAGGAAAAGTTCAACTGGGGCAGCAAGAGCGCCGGGCCCGACCCACCCCGCACCTCGTAGCGCAGTTCCAGGCCATCGCGAACGAGCTTCGTCATCTCCGCGCGATACTACGGGCGGGTTATCCACAGGATGCACAGAGTGCTGTGGAAATGTTGATTATTCAACGTTCGCAAATTGCGGCATTTTTCGTCTCGCGACCCCTTGCAGCACGTTCGTAGAGGCCATACATTCCCCCTTGCGCCGAGCACGGCGCGGGAGTAGGACGAAGCAGCACCGGAAGGCCGTACGGGGCGGCTCGCAAGGGCCGAAGCGGAAAGTCAGTCGGAGCTGTGGACGAAACCGCGACCGACTCGGCGAATTTTTTGGTCCGCCCCATTGCGGCGCGCGCGGATCCGGCCTCGACTACGATCGCCTCGCGATGCCGTTTCCTCCCCGCCCGCCACGTCCGCCGAGCATCGACCAGGGCGTGATCGCCCTGATCTGGGCGATCGGGCTGGCCGTCTACATCTACTTCGGGCTCATTGCCGTCGGCGCCAGCGGCGCGACCGCGATCGTGATCGCCCTGGTATCGCTAGCCGGGATCTGGCTCCTCGTGCGCCTCCGCGGCGAGGACACACCGGTCCGCCGCCGGTCCAATCGGCGGCAGCCCTAGCCCTACGCCGCCCGGCGGGTGCTGTGCGGCGCGAGCGCGAAGATGAGCTTGCGCGCGAGCTCGTCGCCGAGCTCCGCGTCGAGGCGATCCCGCGCGGGGACCGCCTTCGGGTCGAGGCTCTGGAGGTGCAACGCAAGGAGCCGTGCCCCCCGATGAGTCGTCTGCTGGGCCGAGACGTTCATCCCATTGCGTTTATCGGGGGACCTACCCCTTTAGCGTGATCCCTCCCGGCAGGGATCCGCGGCCACCTCCCTCGTTCGGGAGGCGGCCGCGGATCGGCATCTGCGTCAGCGAGACGGGATCCGCGTCCGGGTGCGGGTCTGCGTGGTCTCGTCGGTCGGAGTCTCGGCCGGAGCCGGGCCACGCGTCGTCGCGTAGCGTCGCTCGGCCGCGACAGGCTCGTCGGCCACTCGCGGCCCGGTGGCCGCCGGCGCCGGGCCTGCGTAGGCCGGCTCAGCCTCGGTCACCGGAGCGGGGACCCCGTCGAACGAGAGGCCGAGCATGAGGCCGAACCCGAACGCCAGGACGCCGTGCCAGAGGCCGATCGAGTGAACGAGCCCGAGGATCCCGATCGAGTTGCTCCACGAGTCGAGCCTCCCCTCCTGCCACCCGTTGCCGGGCTGGTTCGCGATCAGGATCCAGCCGACGCATACGAGCACCGGCAGGAACGCTAGGGCGAACGTCCCCGGCGACATTCGCAGCCTGAGCCCCTTCGTCCACGTCCCCACGTGGTTCGCCAGCGCGATCAGCAGCCCGGCGCCGGCGACGATCGCCATCGAGATCCAAAAGCGTCCGGTCGTCTGCATCCCGACCTGGGTTGCGCCCCAGAGTGCGAGGCCCGCCAGCGCCGCAGCGAGAGCGAGCGTCAGTCCGCGGGACGCGTCGTACATGCCGTATCTGCGCATTCTCTTCACCTCGTTCCGTTGCCCGTTGCCAGTGGAACGGCCCAGTCCCACCTTGAGATGCGGCTACCCGATTTACTCGAGCGCAAGCCTGCGTGCGTCGAACGAGGACGACCACAGTTCCGCCCGGAACTCCTCGAGCGTGGTGAGCGCATCCTCGGCGAACAGGTGTTCCAGCACCCCGATTTCCCGGTCGTGGTGGAACGGCACATCCACATGCGGGTGCGAGACGAGATTGAGCGACAGCCGGCAACAGCTCGGGCAGCGCACGGCGAGGCCCACCGTCCCGTCCGTCGCCGTGAGCAGCGAGAACGAGGACGGGAAGACGGGACGCGGCTGCTCCTCCGGGTAGCAGAAGAAGCTCCACGGCCACTTTCCCTGCCGGATATACCCCGCGGCCAGCTCGCCGAGCTCGGCGGCCACCGGGTCGAGGCGGGCGGTCATGAGATTGAGGAACTCACCGGCGCCGAGCCCGAGCGGGGCCCAGTCGAGCTCCTCGTGCGTGACGAGCCCGTCGTGCTCCTCCCCACAGGCACAGTCGAAGCGGACGCGGAAGACGGCGGGGTGCGCTGCGCCGGGGAGCTGCTCGATGCTGCGGAACGCCGACAACAGGACGTGCGTCTCGCCCCGCACCGGACAGGCGAACGCGTAGCGACCCGTGAGGGGGTCGTACATGGGGGACGTTGTAGAGGCCGAGGCGGACGGAGCGTCAGTACGTGAGCAGCGAGAAGAGGTCGTACTGCTCGAGCCGGCTGCTGCCGCCGAGGAACGAGAGCTCGATCACGAAGTTCACGCCGACCACGGTCCCGCCGAGCTGCTCGACGAGACCTGCGATGGCCTCCACCGTCCCCCCGGTTGCGAGAACGTCGTCGTGGATGACGACGCGCGCCCCGCCGCCGATGGCGTCGGCCGCCACCTCGAGGGTGTTCTGGCCGTACTCGAGCGCGTAGGTGGCGGAAACGGTCTGCGGCGGGAGCTTGCCGGGCCGGCGTGCCGCGACGAACCCGCAGCCTGCCTCCACCGCGATCGCCGCTCCGAGCCAGAACCCGCGGGCTTCGGCGCCGAGCACGAGGTCGGCCTCCCGCTCGCGCGTCCACTTCGCCAGCTCGCCGACAGCCTGCTGCAGGGCTTGCGGGTCGATGAGGAGGGGCGAGATGTCCTTGAAGCCGACGCCGGGCTCGGGAAAGTCCGGGACCTCGCGGACGCGCGTCGTGAGATCGATCTCCGCCACGCAGGCGAGGCTACTCGACCAGGCGCCGGACGTTGCGGCGCAGGAGCAGGTCGGCGAGCTCCTGGGCGCTCTGCGCGAGTCGCTGCAGGTCACCGAGCGCGGCCTGCCGCCGGTCGGCGCTGCGGGAGCGCAGGGCGGGCCCGATCACGGCTTCGAGGAGGCTGCTCTCGCGATCGGCGGCCGTGCGGAAGGCGCGCAGGTTCCGCGCTCCGATTCCGAACTGCGCGAGCGCCTCGCACGCGGCGGCGATCTCCGCCTCGCTCTCCGCGTAGATCCGCTGCCCGTCCTCGACGCGGGGCTCGAGCAACCCGAACTCCTCGAGCTCGCGGGCGCGCTGGGCGGTGATGCCCGCGCGCTCGCAGAGCCCGTCGAGATCGAGCTCCTCCTCCCCCACGTCGACCGCACTGCGCCGCCGCCGGCGTTGCTTGCCGGCACCCGCCTCGAGCTCCTGCCGGATCACGCGCAGCGGCAGGAACTCGTCGCGCTGCAGACGGAGGATCGTCTCCAGCCGCTCGACGTCGTCCTCCGAGAAGAGCCGGTAGCCGCCCTGGGTGCGCCTGGGATTGAGGAGCCCCTGATCCTCGAGGTACCGGATCTTCGAGATCGAGACGTCGGGAAACTCGCTCTGGAGCCGGCTGCAGACCGTGCCGATCGTGAGGAGGCGCCGGCGCGAGGGGGCTTCGGTCGCCGACATCAGCGCTGGAGGAACGTGAGCCGGTACTTGCCGATCTGGAGCTCGTCGCCGTCTCTCAGATCGGCCGTCTCGACCCGTTCGCGGTTGACGAAGGTGCCGTTGAGGCTGCCCTGGTCGTCGAGCTTCCAGCGCTCGCCGTCCTTCGTGAAGACGGCGTGCTTGCGCGACACGGTGACGTCGTCGAGGAAGATCGCGCACTCGGGCGAGCGTCCGATCGTGGTCGGGCTGTCCTCGAGGGGGAAGGTCTCGCCGGACCGCCCGCCGCCCGAGCGGACGATGAGAGCCGCGCCGTGGATGCCGAGATCGTCGATCGGGTCGAGGCTCTCGGGCACCTCCGGAGCGGCGAACGCCTCGGTCGACTCGCCCTCCTCGGGGACGACGAGCGCCGCACCGCACTTCGCGCAGAAGTGGGCGGATTCCGGGTTGTTGTACCCGCACTCGGGGCAGTAGACGTGCGCCATCAAGCCGGCGGGGCGGCCTTGCCGGTGAGGATGTCGGTGAGCGAGTCGACGTCGACCGACTCGAGGACGCTCCTCCCCTGCGTCTCCTGGAGCCGCGCCACGAGCTCGGCGCGCAGGATGTCGATCTTTCCGTGCAGGAGCCGCCGGCGGTACGACACCTCCTGCTCCTCGCGCGTGAGCTCGTCGATGAGCTTCTTGAGGTCCTCGTCGGACAGTGTCGCGAGATCCGGCAGCGGTTCCATCAGGCCCTTTCGGTCGAGTGTGAAGCTGAACTTTAGCCTTTGCGTTCGGGAAGGGCAAAAGACCGCTACGTGCGGGTCGCGGCCGCCTCTCCCTGCTCGATCTCGTCCACGAGTGCCCGGAGCTCGCGCGCGAGCTCGTCCGACTGCTCCCGCGTCTCGCCCTCGGCGTACAGGTGGAGGAGTGGCTCGTCCGGATCCGGCAGCACCTGCGCCCAACCGCGCTCGTCGAAGAGCTTGATCCCGTCGGTGAGGTCGACGTCGCGTCCCGCCAGGCGCTCGTTCAGCACACGCATGACGAGCCCCTTCAGCGCCCACGGGCACGGCACCTGGTGGTGGACGAGGGTGGGCTGCGGCAGCTCGGCCACCAGCTCCGACAGCGGGCGGTTGACGGGAGCGAGCAGCTCGAGCAGTTTCGCGAGGCTCGCGACCGCGTCGTACCCGGGCAGGAACTCGGGGAAGACGTAGCCGCCGCCCACCGCGCCCGCGAAGACCACGTCCCCTTCGGCCGCGGCCCGCGTCAGCTCGGGCAGCGACGTCGGCGTGCGCACCACCTCGAGCTCGGAGTGCTCGACGAGTCGCTCGACCTGGCTCGTCACGGTCACCGGGAAGGCGAGCTTCCCGCGGCGTCCGTCCGAGCCGAGCAGGCGGAGGAAGAGCAGGAGCGCCTGCTCGACCGGGACCTCGCGCGCCTGCTCGTCGATCAGGTGAAGCCGCTCGGCCGAGCGGTCGAAGACCGCGCCGAGATCCGCGCCCACCACGGGTACGAGCCGCTTGGTCTGACCGATCGACGCAGCAAGTCCCGGGGCTGCGTCCGCGTAGTCCGGCCCCTCCCCCGTGAACGCATGAGCGGCGACGACCTCCACCCCGAGCGGGCCGAGCACGAGCGGCAGCACGTACGAGGCGCCGGAGAAGCCATAGTCGACGACGATGCGGAAGCGGCGGTCGCGCACTGCGTCGGCGTCGATCGTCGAGAGCAGCTCGGCCGCATACGTCTCGCGTACGCGGGCCGGATACGAGATGCCGCCGACCTCGCTGGCGGCGACGCGCCGGAACTCGCCGCGCGTGAAATGCTTCTCGACCTCCTTCTGCATCGCCGCGCTCATCTCGACTCCGGGCGGCTCGAAGAACTGGATCCGGATCACCTCCGGGTCGTTCGGGCTGACGCCCACGTGGAACCCGGCGTCGTGCGCCTCCGCCTTCACGAGATGGCGGGCGACGGCGGCCGGGCTGACGCGGAGATCGGCGACGTGGACTCCCGTCGACGAGATTCCGGAGATCATCGCCCGCTTGATCATCCGGCAGGCGGCGGCCCCCTCGCGGCTCGCCACGACGCGCTGGCCGCGCTTCAGAGCGGTACCGAGCGCCGCCGCGAGCCGCACTGCGACGTCCGGGGTGAGATCGACGTTCACCATCCCCGCGACCCCGGTCTTGCCGAAGACACGCGTCGTGCCCCGCGACTCCCAGATCAGGCTCTCGTGCAGCGTCGAGCCGGTCTCGACCTCCTTGAAGGGGTAGATCCGGACGCCGGGCAGGATCACGCTCTCGGAGCCGACCGTGACCTCGTCGCCGATCGCGGCGGCCTCGTGCACGCGAACGTGGGCGCGGAGGTCGCAGTTGCGGCCGATGATCGCGCCCACCACGTCGGTGCTGCGGCCGATGTAGGTGGAGGTGTCGACGATCGAGCGGACGACGCGGCCCCGCTCGCGGAGCGTGACGCTGCTCGAGAGCACGGTGTAGGGGCCGACGTGCGCGCCCCGCGCGATCCGGCAGTAGTTGCCGAGGTACGCCGGCCCCTCGATCGCATCGAGGTCGTCGAGGTCCACCCCGTCCCCCAGCCAGACGTTGCCCCGGATCCGGATCCCGTCGATCTCGAGTTGCACGCTCTCGTCGAGCGCGTCGAAGTTCGCCTGCCGGTACTGGTCGAGGTTGCCGATGTCCTGCCAGTAGCCGTCGAAGACGTGCCCGTAAATCGGGCGCCCCATCTCGAGGAGCAGCGGAAAGAGCTCTTTGGAGAAGTCGTACGGCCGGTCCTGCGGGATGTGCTTCAGCACCTCCGGCTCGAGCACGTAGATCCCGGTGTTGATCGTGTCGGAGAAGACCTGGCCCCAGGAGGGCTTCTCGAGGAAGCGCTCGACCCGCCCGTCCTCGTCGGTGACGACGATCCCGAACTCGAGTGGGTTCTCGACCGACTTGAGCCCGATCGTCACGGAGGCTCCCTTCTCGCGGTGCGCCGCGACGAGCCCCGTCAGGTCCACGTCGCAGAGAGCGTCGCCGGAGATGACGAGGAACGTGTCGTCGAGCCTGCCCGCCGCGCGCTTGACCGAGCCGGCGGTGCCGAGTGGCGACTCCTCCACCGAGTAGCCGATGTCCACGCCCAGCGTCTCGCCGTTGCCGAAGTAGCTCCGGATCGCCTGCGGGAGGAAGGCGACGGTGACGATCACGTCCTCGAACCCGTGCCGCCTGAGCAGCTCGACGATGTGCTCCATGCACGGCTTGCCGACGATCGGCACCATCGGCTTGGGCTGGTTCGAGGTCAGGGGCCGCAGGCGCGTGCCCTCTCCCCCGGCCATGACTACGGCCTTCATCGCAGCAGTTCTCTCCGCGCCGTCCAGATGTACAACACGCCGGCCGCGAGGGCGAGCGCGAGCCCGGCCCAGAAGAGGTAGAGCGGCCACTTCGTCGCCGGCTCGATCACGATGCGGAAGAAGATCGCGGCATAGAGGACCCACGTCGCTGCCTTGCCGAGGATGTTGACCTCGACGTCGACGCCGCGCGGCGCCAGCAGGACGGAGCCGGCGAGCAGGAGAACGTCGCGTCCGATGATCACGGCGAGTCCTACCCAGGGCAGCCGGTCGTAGTAGGCGAGGAGGATCACCGCCGCGTCGATCATCAGCCTGTCGGCCAGCGGATCCGCGACCTTGCCGAACTGCGACTCGACGCGCCAGCGGCGAGCGAGGAAGCCGTCCACCTGGTCGGTGATCCCGGCGATGCCGAACGCAACTCCTGCCGGCCAGCTCGGCCTGTGGCCCGCGCGCACCATGAGCACCACGAAGACCGGGATCAGGGCGAGCCGCGCGAGCGTGAGCGCGTTCGGCAGCTGCGCGAGCGGGTGGGACACGGCCGGAGCCTCCATGTGGAAAGGATACGGGCGTGCCAGAGCTGCCTCGAATCCCCGGCTTCGTGAACGCCCATTGCCACGCCTTCCAGCGGGCGCTGCGCGGCCGGGTCGAGGGCGGCGACTTCTGGGCGTGGCGCGAGACGATGCTCGAGCTCGCGGCCGCCCAGACGCCCGAGCGGGTGCGCCGCGAGTACGTCGACGTCTACCGCGAGCTGCGCGACGCGGGGTACACGGCCGTGGGTGAGTTCCACTACCTCGGCCTCGACGAGGGGCGCGCGGCGGCCGAGGCGGCTGCCGAGGCCGGAATCGAGCTCGTCCTTCTCCACGTGGCCTATGCGCGCGGGGGGATCGAACGCTTCCGCCAGGAATCGGTTGCGGCGTACCTGGAGGAGCTCGAGCACCTGCGGAATGACGGGGTCCGGGTGGGCGTCGCGCCCCATTCCGTGCGCGCGTGTCCCCCCGACTGGCTCGAGGAACTGGGCCGCTACGCCAGGGAGCACGACCTGCCGCTGCATGTCCACGCCGACGAGCAGCCGCGCGAGATCGAGGAGTGCCTGGCCGAGCACGGGGCGCGGCCGATCGAGCTGCTCGACGCATGCGGCTGCCTCGGCCCGCGCACGACCGTCGTCCACGCGACCCACGCCGACGGCCACGAGCTCGACCTGCTCGCCGCGGCCGGCGCGCGCGTTTGCGCCTGCCCCACGACCGAGGCGAACCTCGGCGACGGCTTCCTTCCGGTCGAGCGGCTTCTCCACCGCGGCATCGAGCTTTGCATCGGCTCCGACTCGAATGTCCGCATCGACCCGCTCGAGGAGCTGCGCGAGCTCGACGGCATCGCGCGTCGCCAGTCCGGCAGGCGCGACGTGTTGTCGGTCGATCAGCTGCTCGGGACCGGATCCGAGGAAGGGGCGATTGCGCTGGGTCTCGAGTCGTGGCCGGACGTCGCGGTCGAAACCGAGCACCAACAGCTCGCCGGAGTCGAGAACTGGCGACTCGCGCTCGTCGCCGGCTGTTCCGCAGACGTCCTCGTCGCCTGAATCGGGAACCACCGGCCTTGAGGTGGGCGTCCGTGCACCCGTCGCCGGTCTCGGTGCGAGCGTGGCGTTCGCTGGTGAGTCGACCGGCAACTGCGGCGCGGGCCAACCGGTGGACCCCTTCACGGGCAGCGCGACCGCGGCCGCGAACTGCAAAGGCCCTCTGGCCGAGGCCGGGACCCGCGTGTCGAACGGTAACTCGTGGTGCAGCTACTCCGGACAGAACGACTATCCGGATGGCTCGTCGAACGGCCCCGGTGGTCGGACGCAGAGCTATGGGCAGGATGTCCGGCTTGGATTGAAAGACGTCGTCCCAAATCCCGGAACGGCATGCAATCCGCAGAATCCGGACAACTTCGGAGGCGGCAACCCTCCGCCTCGCAAGTAGTAGTCGATCGTCTCGGGCGGCCCCGGCAACTAGCGTCGGGGCCAACCGAACTATGCGCGGGCCAGGGTCAGGCGCTCGGTTCGCTGCGCTCTCAGGGTCTCGTAGCTGAGCCTGGGACGGTTGTAGACCAGTTCGTCGCGGGCGTTGTGGAGGGCGACCCAGATGCTTGCCGCCCAGGCGATCTCGGTCTCGTGCGGTGAGAAGGGGACTCCGCGTGCGGTTTCGTAGGTGTCGAGGAAGGCTGCGGAGCTTGCGACCGGTGCGAGGGTTGGCTGGCCGTGGCTGGCGAAGACGCCGGCGGCGGTGCCTGCCAGCGCTGCTTCGGGGAGCCAGGCCAGGCTGTCCCAGTCGTGGACCGCGAGGGGTTCGTCGTTTCGCCAGCGCATGTTTTGGGCCTCCCAGTCGGCGTGACCGAGCACGTCTGGTAGAGCGGACTCGGCCAGCTTCGTCTGGACTCGCTGGGCTGTGTCTGCGATCCAGGAAGGGACACGTGCGCTTGTCTGCCGCTCGGGCGGAGAGTCCCAGCGCACCCATTCCGGATTCGGCAGCGGCGGATCGAGGTCGAAGCCCCGTAGGAGGCGCAGGAGATCGGCGAAGAGCATGGCCGACCCTGCGGCAGCGGCCGGTGTGTCGTCGCTCTCGAGCTCACCGTCTCGGACAAACCGCTCCGCGTGAACCGCGACACCGTCGTCCAGGATCACGTCGGTCAACGGCATCGGACAGGGAAAGCCTTGCTCGGCGAGCAGCTTCTGTGCCCGAACGCAGCGATCTGCTCGCCCTGATTCATCCACGCGTCGCTTCATCACTACCTCGCGACCGTCGGCAAGCACGGCACCGACGACCTCGGACAAGTGGGAAACACAGAACAGGACCTGCACCGGTGCCGCGCCCAGAAACTCGCGGCACCATGCGTCAGTCCATGACGGTAGCCCCGGAGTCACGGTCTCGAATCCTCGTCGACGACGGCCCCTGGTTCGAGGCGGGGCTCGTCGTACGGAAGTTCCCAGGAGGCTTGTTGTTTCATACGGCCGGCTGAACAGCTCGATCGACAGCTACTACCTGGCTAGACGCCGCGCATTCCGTGCGCTCGGTCTGGCCGTGCTCGCCCTTGTTTCTGCGCTTGCCGGGATCGCGGTTGGGCCGCTCTTCTTGCTTGCGCCGCTCGCAGGGGTCGCGGGTGTCCTCCTCGGGGTGAATGCGCTCCGTGGCGCCCTCGATACGCGGACCAGAGTCTGCGCCGTCTCGGCCATCGTCCTCGGACTCTTCGTCTGTGGGGCGGTCGTTTGGCTGAGTGTGTCCTTTGCCGTCAACCCACCCGATTAGTCCTCCCCGCTGATGCCCGCTTGTTGGGCCCGTTCAGGAGTGACCTCCACGCCGCGAAGATCCCTGCTCCAGATCCAGAGGATGCCCACGATCATCGCCGCATAGGAGACGACGGAGCCCAATAGCGGACACGAGGAAACCCGGAGCGCTCGGACACGCGCCCCGTCGCTAGGGTCGCACCTCGCAATCGGGGCGGCCGGATTCGAACCGGCGACCTTCGGTCCCCCAGACCGACGCGCTAACCAAGCTGCGCCACGCCCCGCAGCGGGACAACCGTAGCTCACCCGGGACCGCCCGGCACTGCTCCCGCGTATCGCTGGCATGCGCAGGATCCTCTTTCTCACTGCAGCGACCGTCGCGCTCCTTCTCCCCTCTTCCGTCGCAGCGACGTCCGGCGGACGCCCCGTCGCTCTCGTGGTCGCCGAGGCCTCGAACGAGGTGCTCGCGGTCTCGCTCGGTCCGCGCGGCGGCAAGGTTCTCGAGCGGATCCGCCTCGACGATCCGCTGATGGTCGCGGCCCCGCTGCACGGCCCGGCGGTCGTCGTCGACCCCCGCGGGACGGTGACGCTGCTCGCCTGGCACTCGCTCAGGCCGCTGAAGGTGCTCCGCGGCTTCGTCCGACCCGAGGTGGCCGCAATCGCGCCGGGCGACAGGTACGCATACGTCTCCGACGCGGGCAGTGGCAGGCTCGTGGTCGTGGACCTCAGAAGGCGCCGCATCGTGCGCCGCCTGTTCGTCGGAGCCAAGGCGCACCATCTCGACTTCAGCCCGGATGGGAAGCGGCTCTGGGTCGCCCTGGGCGAGACCGCGACCACGATCGTGCGCGTGGATACCTCGAACCGGCGGCGGCCGCGCGTCGCCGGCCGGATCCATCCGCGAGTGACCGCCCACGGCATCGAGTTCTCGCCGAGCGGCAGGACGGTCTGGGTCAGCTCCTCCGCGGCGCCGTTCGTGACCGTGTTCGACGCCGCGACCGGCGCAGTCGTGCGCAGGATCGCAGCCGCCAAGGGCCCGCAGGAGATCGGTTTCTCGGGCAAGCGCGCGCTCATCACGAGCGGCTACGGCTCCTCCCTGGAAGCCATTTCGTGGCGGACGTACGGGCGCCACGGCTCGGTCCGGATGCCGTACGGCTCGTTCAACCTCGCGACGCTGGGTGGGAACGTCGTCACGAGCTCGGTTCTGACCGGCTACGTCACGGAACTCCGGGCGGGCACGCTGAAGCGCATGTGGACGACGAAGCTCGCGCCGGTTACCCGGTACGTCGCGATCTCCCTCTGGCCCGGCTAGCCGATCTCGAGGCCGCGGACCGTCGCGCCTGGCGGGATTGCGAACAGCGTCGTGTGCCCCGCTACGAGATTCCGCTTCCTCTGGACGACGACGGCCTTCGGGGTGACGGCCCGCACGACGCCTCGTACTCGGGACGAGCCACGCGAGGCCCCGTCGGGGGCGAAGAGACGGATCACCGACGAGCCCGGCCCGGGCACCGCCACGGCCAACCGCCCGTGGAGCCAGCCGAATGCCTCCACGTCCGCCGCGATGTGACGGTAGGCCGATTGCTCCAGCAGCGACACGCCTGTCCTCCCCTGCAGAGCGATCGCATCTCCCGACGGTGCAAACGCGACGGCGGCCACGGGGGGAGCGACCGCGACGACCTCTCTCGACTGATGCCCGAGGTCGTAGACCACCGCACGTCCGCCACCGCCCACGTAGGCGAAGGCGAGGCTGTCGGCGCGCCAGGAGGGCCTGACGGCCCGCACCGAGCGGTCGATGGTGACGTCGTGGATGCCGTTTCCGTAGATGACGTGCAGCACGAAGCGGCGCCCGGCGTGGACGACGTAGGCGATCCGGAATCCGTCCGGTGCCCAGGCGATGGCAACCACCCTCCCGCCGGCGGGATGCGACCAGGCCCGGCGCCCGTCGGGTGCCATGGCGACGAGGGTGTTGCCGATGCCCGCCGCGACGTAGAGCGCGTGCGGCGAGAGTGCCGCGGCCCTCGCCGGCACTTGCGAAACGAAGCCGCTTCGGGCGACGACGGACAGGCGGCCATCGACGATCGCGGCGACGCCGTTCGCGCCCCTGGGGAGGGTCAGCACGGGGGCCGGCCGCGGCTTCGGCTTCGCACCGATGCTGACGTGGAGCGCGCCGGCCGCGGCGAGCGAGCCGGCGGCGATCACGAGCAGGACCACCACCGCCGCGAACGCGAGAACGGCCGCACGCACACCACGGTGAGAAGCCGCCACCGGCCGTAGGCCGCGCAGCGCCTTGTGCAGCGCCTCCTCCCCCGCTCCCGGATCGGGCTCCGGGGCCTCGGCGAACATCGCCTCCAGTCGCCGTTCCAGCTCACTCGACATGCTCGACCTCCAACGTCTCGCGCAACTGCTCCAGCGCGCGGGCGAGACGGGAGTTGACTGTGCCGACCGGAAGGTCGAGCGCCTCCGCGATCTGCTTCGGCGTCATCCCGACTCCGTAGCGGAGGACGACGACGACGCGCCGCTCGAGCGACAGGTCGCCCACCGCCACGAGGAGCCCCCGGTCTCCTGTCGCATGGGCGGGCGCGAGATCCGGCGTGTCGGGCAGCTCCTCGTCGGAGAGCCGACGCTCGGCGCGCAACAGGTCGAGCGCACGGTTCGCGACGATCCGGTGGAGCCAGGGCCCGAAGGGACGGCGGTCGTCGAACCGGCCCAGCGCCGCGAAGGCGCGTTCGAAGCCGTCCGCGGCCACGTCGTCCGCGAGCGAGCGCCGGCCCGTGATCGCGTACGCAGCGCGCCAGGCGTCCCGCCAGTAGCGCCGGAACAGCAGGGAAGCAGCTTCGCGGTCGCCACGACGCGCCCGCCGCACGAGGTCTCGGTCACTCGGTTCACGCACTCCTCCAAGTGTCGTACGAACGAGGCGACTCCGCGCGTCCCGCGGCGGTAATACTCCAGGCGTGGACGGCTGGGAGGAGCGGGACAACGCCCTCGTGCGGGAGTTCGAGCTCCCCTCGTTCCCCGCGGCGATCGCGTTCGTCGACCGGCTGGCAGAGCTGGCCGAGGGCGAGAATCACCACCCCGACATCGACATCCGCTATCGCAAGGTCACCGTGCGCTGGACGACGCATTCCGAGGGCGGGATCACCGATAAGGATCGCGAGATGGCGGAGCGGACAGCTGCTCTGGCCACCGCGTAGCGCGCGTTCGCGCCGGTAGAAGGTAAGAACTTGCCCGCTCCCGACACTAATCCTGATGTGAGCGCGCTCGCAACAGCACCCGGGCTCGAGGAATGGCACCTCGACCTGCATGCGCAGGGTGCCCCACGTGAGGAGGCGGTGGCCCGCCTGCACGGGCTCCTCCTGCGGGCGGCGCGGTTCGAGGTGTTCCGCCGCCGGGGCTCTCTCCCCCAGCTCTCTGCGGCCGAGCTGGACGAGCTCGCCCAGGATGCCGCCGACGACGCAGCCGTCTCAGTGCTGCGCCGCCTCGACGACTTCCGGGGTGAGAGCAGCTTCCGGACCTGGGCATACAAGTTCGCGCTGCTCGAGGCGGCCGTGAAAGTGCGCCGCCGCGCCTGGCGCGATCGCGAGGTGACCCTCGAGCCCGAGCGCTGGGAGAGTCTCGCTCACGCGGGGCCGGGCCCGGACGACGACGCCGAGAACGAAGCGCTGCTCGAGGCTGTCCGCGAAGGCATCCGGACCGCGCTGACCCCCCGGCAGCGGCAGGTGCTCGTCGCCACCGTCCTCGAAGGCGTCCCGATCGACGTCCTGGCCGAGCGCCTCGACTCGAACCGGAACGCGCTCTACAAGCTGCTCCACGACGCACGGCGGCGCCTGCGAGCGCACGTCGCCGCTGCGGGATTCCCGGAGGTGAACGAATGACCGGCCGCGACCTCGATCCGGCTCTCAAGCGCCTGCTCGGCAGCGACGAGCCGGAGATCGACTGCGACGAGTGCTTCGCGCAGCTCGACCGCTACGTCGAGCTCCAGCTCGCAGGCGCTCCCGCCGACGAGCTCGTCCCGGGCCTGCGCGCCCACCTCGTCGGCTGTCCCGCCTGCGCGGAGGAGCACGAGAGCCTGCGCGCACTGCTCGAGCTCGACTCTGTCTCCTAACTGCGTGTCTCCTGAAAAGAGGGCTGAGATGAAAACCACCAAGTACCTGATCGTCGGCGCCGGGATGACCGGCGACATGGCGGCGAAAGGCATCGGCGAGCACGACTCCGTGGGCTCGATCACGATGATCGGCGCCGAGCCCAACCCGCCGTACAAGCGGCCGCTGCTCACGAAGGGCCTGTGGCAGGGCGCACCGGAGGAGAAGCTGTGGCGCGAGCCCGCCGAGGGGACAGAGCTGGTCACCGGCCGCCGCATCGTCTCGCTCGACCTTGCAGCGCACACGGCCACGGACGACGCGGGCGAGGAGTACGCGTGGGAGAAGCTCCTGCTCGCCACCGGCGCCAAGCCGCGCGAGATCCCCGGCGCGGAGGGAGTCATCTGGTACCGCACCCTCGATGACTACCGCCGCCTGCGCGAGATCGCGCCCGAGGGATCGCACGTCGTCGTGATCGGCGGCGGCTTCATCGGCTCGGAGATCGCGGCCGGCCTCGTCGGCAACGGCTGCCGCGTCACGATGCTCTTCCCGGAGCCGGGAATCGGCTTCCGCCTCTTTCCGCTCGGGCTCTCCCAGTTCGTCGC